>JBJELR010000170.1:0-2737 GCA_051879255.1 Lachnospiraceae bacterium
TCATGCTTCCCTCCACCCTTTCTCTTTTGTCAGCTACTCCTCTTGAAACTTTAGTTCCATACTCATCCCATCCTTGGCTGCCACCGCTTTCGGGAAAATTTCCCTCACCTTATCCATATACTCCTCAGGACGAGTGAGGGAGGGGCTGTAATGGGTCAGCCACAGCTTTTGTACCCCGGCTTTCTTGGCCAGTTCAGCTGCCTCATAAAAGGTCATGTGCTTATATTCTCTGGCCTTTGCCTGCTTCTCCGGCTCCCCATACATTCCTTCACAGATAAATAAATCCGCTCCCCTGGCATGGGCAGAAATCGCTTCCACCGGGCGGCTGTCGGTGCAATAGCTTACCTTAAGTCCTTTTCTTGCTTCTCCCATGACCATCTCGGGAGTGTATATCTTCCCGTCCAGGTCAAGGGTTTCTCCCTTTTGCAGACGCCCCCAGTACTTCTTCTCAAGCCCCAGCTCACCGGCTTTAACCGGATCAAATTTACCGGCTCGATTAATCACAATGCTGTAACCATAACAAACTACATTGTGATTTACCCGATAAGCCTCAATCTGAAAGCCATCAAAGGGAATCACCTGACTGCTCCCTGAAAGCTCCATGCACTGAATCGCAAAGGGCAGCTCGGGGGCAATGGTTCTCAAGGCATTGACTACTTTGGCCAATCCCTTGGGTCCAATCATCAGCAGAGGCTCAGTCCGCTCTGCATTTCCCATGGTCAACAGCATTCCCGGCAGACCACTGATATGATCTGCATGAAAATGCGTAAAACACATAATTCCAATGGGCTTAGGACTCCACCCCTTTTCCTTCATGGCAATCTGAGTCCCCTCTCCACAGTCGATGAGAATACTGTTCCCATTATATCGTGCCATCAGGGATGTCAGCCATCGATAGGGTAAGGGCATCATCCCCCCTGTGCCCAATAAACATATATCCAGCATATTCAGAAACCTTTCTTTATTAATCTTTTCGTCATTATTTATAAAAACTCTCTGGTTTCGGTAACCCGAACAGGCTCTTTAAAGCCTTTAATCCAGGTATCAAAACACGCCTCACACAAATCCAGGCTATAAATATAGCCGTCCTTTTCACTAAAATAGTCGAAGGCATATTCTGAGGAAAAACAGCCTTCCTTAACTATGCCGTCTTCTACCTTGAGTCTTTTTCCACATTGGTTGCAAATCACCTGCTCAAGCTCTGATTCCCAGGTTTCTTTGTCTTTGTAAATTCGCATTGGTAGTCCCTTCCTTCTACTGTATCCGATTATTTTTACCTCTTTCAGTATACAATATCCTGCTTCATATAGGGGGTGGAAATTTCTCCATATACTGCCTATCTCTTCCACATAATTAAGGCATCCTCTCTGGGCTTTTCGTAAAAATTCTTTCGTTTTCCTTCTTCTTTAAAGCCCAGGCTGTGATACAGGCTGATTGCTGCCTGATTACTGCATCTGACCTCCAGGGTAAAGGCCGAAATTCCTCTGGCTGCTCCTTCCTCAAGCAGTCTGTTAAGCAGCTTTCTGCCAATACCTTTTTTTCGAAAATCAGGGGCGGTTACCACGTTGGTAATTTCTCCTTCCCCTACAATTTCCCGAAGACCGCAGCTTGCTACCACCCTTTCTCCCACCAGTGCTACCAGATAGCAGGCAGAGGGGCTTTCAATCATTTCCAGGAAGGATTCCCGATGCCAGGGCATGGAAAAGGCTTCTTCCTCCAATGCACACACCTGATCCAGCCACTCCTTGGTAAGAGGACTAATTCTGATCTCCACCTATTTTTCTTCCTTTCCTGTTTCCCCTCTCTCCCTCTCTGCCTGAGAGGGCCTTAAATATTCAGGCTGATGCTGCCATGCTTCCTCCAAACACCCCAAAGAAGCGTACCCAAAGGCCAAAGTTCCCAGGGCCGCTGCCCGCTGCCGATTACAGCTTGCAGGTGCAAAGCTATAGGATACCTGCAGCTTCTGTTCAATCTGTTCTCTGAATACCCTGACTCCATCTCCCAGGAAGATCACCTCTCTCCCCAGTCCATTGATTTCTTCTAAAATCTCCTCCAGAGGCACTGCACACTGAGGCTTTATCACCTGCAGTTCGTAGGTGGCTTCTTTTCGGGCAAAGGTATACAGACCGGTATAGGTCTGGTTTCTTCTGGCATCCATCAGAGGACAGATTAACACCTGACAGCCATATAAATTATAGGCCAGGCCATCCACTGTAGGTATACCCAGCAGAGGCTTATTCAGTGCCATTCCCAGCCCCTTAGCCGTAGCACTGCCAATTCTAAGCCCGGTAAAGGAGCCTGGCCCCTTTGCCACCGCAATAGCATCAATCGTAGCTAAATCCAATTCAATCATTCTGCTGATTTCTTCCACCATGGGAAGCAGGGTCTGGGAATGGGTCTTTTTATACTGTATGGTATACTCTGCTACCAGATTTTCATCCTCCAGCACTGCCACACTGGCTACCAGGCCGGAGCTGTCCAGAGCCAAAATTTTCATTCTATTCCTATCCTTTCCTCATCTTAGCATTTTCTAAGAGCAGCTTCCAGATACGATCATTTACCAAACATCGTCTTAGTAATACGTCGATAATCGACTCCCTTTTCCAGGTCTTTTTCCAGGCGAATCTCCTGATACTCCGATGGTAAAATATCACGAATCAAATCTGCCCATTCAATCAGGGTCACTCCCTCTCCATACAGGCAGTCCTCATAGCCAATCTCCTCCATTTCCTCCACA
>JBJELR010000171.1:0-2737 GCA_051879255.1 Lachnospiraceae bacterium
TTTTTTTCTTCCTCGTGATTTGGAAAGTGCAATCAGGTGTCCTTCATTATCCACGTGCAGAATAGGCTTAATGTTAATCATGCTTCCCACAATCGCAGTAGCCTTACTTACTCTCCCTCCACGATGGAGATGAAACAAATCATCTACCGTAAACGCATGCACAAGATTGAGCTTATTCTCCTCCACCCATTTGGCAGTTTCCTCCAGGCTCTTTCCTGCCTTTCGTAATTCCACTGCTTTATGTACCAACAGACCTTCCCCTAAGGATGCAGCCAGCGTATCAACTACAATAATTTTACAATCCTTATTTTCTTCCAGAACTTCCTCTGCCGCTATCCGAAAGCTGTTATAGGTTCCACTTAATCCTGAGGAAAAGACCAGACAGAGAATTTCTCTATTCTTCTGAAGCTCCTCCTCCAGAATCTTTTTGACTGTATCAGGATTTGCCTGTGAGGTTGTAGGCATAATTCCCTTCCTCATCTTATCATAAAACTCCTTAACCGGCAGTTGCTTATCTCCCGTATAGGTTTCGTCCCCAATAATATAGGAAAGATACACAATTCTCAGACCGTTTTCTTCTATATACTCCTTAGGTAAATCTACTGTAGAATCGGTAATAATTGTAAAATTTTTCACTGTTATCCTCCAAGCACATAAAGGAAATTCATTTAAACTTCCTTTAATCTGTTTTTCCCATTTATCTGTACAAGTTTATCACCTTTTTAAGAGAGATACAAACCTAAAAATCTAAACTTTTTCTAAACTGGTACTGCCAAATCCTCCATTTCGGATTCCTTCTGCATGATCATCAAGAGTAATGCCATATTCCAGAAAAATCCCCTGCATAAATCCTTCTCCCTGTTTGAGGCTGATATCCTTTTCCTCATTGGAATCATTAGTAATCCGCGAATAAATATGTCCCTCATTATCCGAATAATAATAGTCACTGTCGATGATTCCTACTGTGTTATTCAGCTGTAAACGGTATTTAAAGCCCAGTCCGCTTCTGGGATACAGCTTAAGCACCCAGCTATCCTCCATTTTTACACGAATGCCGGTTGGGATTTTAATGGTTTCACCCGGTTTTAAGGCAAAGGCAAAGGGAGTAAAAAAATCGTAGCCGGCACTACCCTTTGTGGCTCTTTGAGGAAGACGAATATTCTCGTAAAGCTCGTGTATCTCCTGCTGATTCTCATTCCCAATACACTCCCTGATCCCCTTTTCAAATTCTTCAAAGCTTACCTTAAAAAACTGAGCAATACGCTGCATAATTTCTCTCCTCTTATATTTTCAATCACCACAATGCAAAACCGGAGGCATTCCCTCAGCCTGCTTCAGCGAGGCCTGTACATCGATTACTCGCTGATTGGAACTGCCCTTCCATTTCAGTTTGGCATCCTTAAGTTCATTGACAAACTCACCATCCACACAGACATCCACATACTGCATCAGGGGAAGATGGCGAATTGCTTCCCATTCACCTCCTGTATATAACCAGATGGTTTTCGTGGGATACTTTTCTCTGATTTCCTCCATCAGTTCCTTTACCTCCAGACTGTTGGCCGGATGAAGGGGATCTCCGCCGGAGAAGGTAATTCCGGAAATATAGTCCTTTTCCAATTGGTCAAATATCTCCTGCCTGGCCGCCTCATCAAAGAGAAGCCCTCCGTCAGGATCCCAGGTTAGAGGATTCTGACATTCCTTACAGCAATGGGCACAGCCGGCCACCCAGAGGACAACCCTTAGGCCATCTCCATTCAGCATATCATCCTTTGTTATATCGTGATAACGCATAGCTACATGGACTTCCTTTCTGCAATTTCTGCCATTTTTGCATCGTTCAATCGGGTATCGCCATGAACTCTGGAATAAGACAGATAACCATTCATCCGATCGATTTTAGTCAGATTGCGACTGCCGCATTTGGGACAAACATCCATCTCCAACTCTTGATGCCCACAGTCATCACAGTAGGCCAGACTCAAATTAACGCCCTCGTAAAAGCCCAAATCCATGGCACGATGAATCAAGGTCTTAATTGCCTCCAGGTTATAATCAATAGGATATTTTACATACTGGATTTTACCGCCATTGGACAAATCCCAAAAACGATTCTCCAAATCCTGCTTTTGAATGGGCGTAATATCTTCTGTAACATGGCAGTGAAAACTGTTGCTCACATATTCCCGGTCAGAAACCCCCTCTATTATCCCATATTTTTTTCTGAACTGCTGTACCTGCAGACCACAGAGATTTTCCGCCGGTGTCCCATAAATGGCATAAAGATTACCATCTTCTTCCTTGTATTCGTTAATTTTTTTATTAATATACTCAAGCACTTCAATGGCAAAGGCCCCATCCTCTACCAGTGACTTTCCATTATAAAGCATTTGAAGCTCATTCAGGGCAGTGATTCCGAAGGAGGCAGTTGCACTCTTAAGCAGTGGCTTTATCTTATCGGATAGCTTCAAATGCCCACCCAAAAATCCTCCTTCACAGTAGGCCAGAGGATTGGTAGATGCCCGCATTTCACCCAGATAAGCATAGGTACGGATATGTAACTGGCGAATCAGATTCAGATAATAATCCAGTACTTCATAAAAATCCTTGCTTTCCTGTCTTGCCTTGGCCAGAATCATTGGCAGATGCAGGGATACTGCTCCCACATTAAAACGTCCTACATAAACAGGAGTATCCTTTTCATCCGCAGGGTGCATTCCTCCCCTTTCATACCAAG
>JBJELR010000172.1:0-15324 GCA_051879255.1 Lachnospiraceae bacterium
CTACTCTACCTATAATACGGAGGAGGATTACAGTCTGGGTATGACCCGTCTGAATACGGACATTACTTCCGGTAATACCCCGGATATTATTCTGCTGCAGTCCTATGGTATGCCTATTGAAAGCTATATGGCCAAGGGAGTTTTTATGGACTTCTATGAATTGATGGCTGAAGATTCCTCTTTTAACAAAGAAGACTATTTGCAAAACGTATTTGAGGCCTATGAATATAAAGGAAAATTGTATCAATTGATTCCCAGCTTTTACATTAATACTTTCGTTGGTAAAACAGCAGATGTGGGTGAGGACTTTACCTGGACCATGGAGGAGGCACTGGCACTTCAGGCTTCTATGCCGGAGGGAACCAATTTGTTTTCCAATATGATTCAGTATGACTTCCTATATAGCTGCCTGTCCTTTTCTGAGGATGAGTATGTGAATTGGGAAACCGGAGAGTGCTATTTTGATACGGATAAATTTATCCGTATGCTGGAATATGCAAAAACTCTGCCAAAAGACTACAACTTTGCAGACTATGAGGATGAAGCTGCTTATCAGGAAATGGAATCTCAGTATAGAGACGGAAAAACCTTGCTGATGCGGACTGCCTTGAGTAACTTCCGGGATTATGGAAGCTGGAGATATGCCTATTTTGGTGAAGAAATCACTCCGGTAGGCTTCCCCACAGAAAATGGAATAGGCTCATCCTTTGGTGCTGGCATTAATTTAGCCATTAGTGCGCAGACAAAGAATAAGCAGGCTGCATGGGAATTCGTAAAGAGCTTCCTTAGTGAGGAGTATCAGGAAAAGAGAAATTATAACTTTCCTGTTCGTCTGAGCAGTCTGGAAAAGCTGGAGGCGGATGCGCAAAAGAAGCCTTATTATACGGATGAAAAGGGCAATAAGGTGGAGTACGATATGACCTACTGGCTGGGAAATATGGAAATTAAGGCAGATCCTCTGACGAAAGAGGAAACCGGAAGAGTAGTGGAGTTTATCAAGAGTGTAAACCGAGTGGCTAATTATAATGAAGAACTGATGAAGATTGTACAGGAAGAAGCGGCAGGCTTTTTGGAAGGACAAAAATCAGCCCGGGAAGTAGCAGGTGTGATTCAGAGCAGAGTAAGGATTTATATTAATGAAAATCGTTAAAGGCGGTTGACAAAGCATCTTTCTTTCAGTATATTTATGGACAGACAAAGATAGTGACAGGGAGGAGTACAGACTGTCCCTTGCCAGAGAGAGGAGCCCGCAGGCTGGAAGGCTCCCCCAAGGAAGAATTCTGGAAGGTAGCCCTGGAATCGGAAGGCTGAACAGGAGACCGGTTGCCTAGTATTAGGCTATAGAAGAAAACGGGTCGGAATCAGTAGGCCTTTACGGGTCATCGCCGTTATCCGATGGGGCTTTCCGGCAGATAGCTACACCGGAAAAGCAAGAGACCTTTGCCGTAGCCGGATAGCCATAGCGGAAAGGTGAACAAAGGTGGTACCGCGTTAACTACGCCCTTTGACCGAATGCAATCGGTCAAAGGGCATTTTTTTTGGAGGAAAAAATGAGCAAAGAATTAGCAAAGACTTATGACCCCCATGGAATGGAGGACAGACTGTATCAGAAGTGGCTGGATAAGAAGTATTTTCATGCTAAAGTGGATAAAAGTAAAACGCCCTTTACCATCGTTATTCCCCCCCCAAATATCACAGGGCAGCTTCACATGGGACACGCACTGGATAATACCATGCAGGATATTCTGATTCGCTTTAAACGTATGCAGGGCTATAATGCTTTGTGGCAGCCGGGAACGGATCACGCCAGTATTGCCACAGAGGTAAAAATCATAGAGAAGCTGAAGGAAGAAGGTATAACGAAGGAAGACCTGGGCAGAGAAGGGTTTCTCGAAAGAGCCTGGGAATGGAAGAAGGAGTACGGCGGCCGTATCATTGGCCAGTTAAAAAAGCTGGGCTCCTCCTGTGACTGGGACAGAGAGCGTTTTACTATGGATGAGGGCTGCAGCAGAGCCGTTACAGAGGTTTTCTGCAAAATGCACCAAAAAGGCTGGATTTACAAGGGCAGCAGAATCATTAACTGGTGTCCTGTATGCAATACTTCCATTTCCGACGCGGAGGTAGAGTATCAGGAGCAGGAGGGAAAATTCTGGCATATCAAGTATCCTATTAAGGGAAGTGATGACTTTTTGGAGTTTGCCACCACACGACCCGAAACCATGCTGGGAGATACCGCAGTGGCCGTTAATCCGGAGGACGAAAGATATAAGCATCTGGTGGGAAAAACGGTCATCCTTCCCTTTACGGGCCGAGAGATTCCCATTCTTGCAGATTCCTATGTGGATATGGAATTTGGAACCGGCGTGGTAAAAATCACACCAGCCCATGACCCTAATGACTTCGAAGTAGGAAAGCGCCACAATCTGCCGGAAATTAATATCCTGAATGACGATGCCACCATCAATGAGAACGGTGGAAAATTTGCGGGACTGGATCGCTATGAGGCAAGAAAGGCCATGGTTAAGGAACTGGAAGAAATGGGACTGCTGGTTAAGATTGAGGATCATGTGCATAATGTAGGTACCCATGATCGGTGTAAAACCACCATTGAACCAATGATTAAGCAGCAGTGGTTCGTCAAAATGGATGAACTGATTAAGCCTGCCGTAGAAGCGGTTAAATCAGGAGAAATCCAACTGATTCCGGAAAGGATGAGCAAGACCTACTTTAACTGGACCGACAACATCCGGGATTGGTGCATCAGCCGCCAGCTTTGGTGGGGCCATCGGATTCCGGCTTACTATTGCGATAGCTGTGGGGAAACGGTAGTTGCGGACACAATGCCTGAGTGCTGCCCCAAATGTGGACAAAGCCATTTTACACAGGATGAAGATACTCTGGATACCTGGTTTTCTTCTGCCCTCTGGCCTTTTTCTACGCTGGGCTGGCCGGAGGAAACAGAGGATTTAACATACTTCTATCCTACGGACGTGCTGGTAACCGGGTACGATATTATTTTCTTCTGGGTAATCCGTATGATCTTCTCCGGCTATGAGCAGATGAAGGAAAAACCCTTTAAGACCGTTCTTTTCCATGGGTTGGTTCGGGATGCCCAGGGAAGAAAGATGTCCAAATCTCTGGGAAATGGTATCGATCCCCTGGAGATTATTGAACAGTATGGCGCAGATGCCCTTAGGCTTACGCTGATTACCGGAAATGCACCGGGCAACGATATGCGTTTCTATCATGAACGTGTAGAAGCCAGCAGAAACTTTGCCAACAAGGTATGGAATGCTTCCCGGTTTATTATGATGAATATGGAGGGAAAGGCCCTTATCCAGCCGTCAGCCGCAGCCCTTGAGGCTGCCGATAAATGGATTTTATCCAGGCTAAACAGCCTCGTTCAGGAGGTGACCGATAACATGGAAAGCTTCGAATTGGGGATTGCGGTACAGAAGGTATATGATTTTATCTGGGATGAATTCTGCGATTGGTACATTGAAATGGTGAAACCCCGTCTTTACAGCAGTGATAACGCAGACAGCCAGAACAGCGCCTTATGGACATTGAAGACGGTTTTAATTGATGCACTAAAGCTGCTTCATCCCTATATGCCCTTCGTTACGGAGGAAATTTTCTGCAGCCTGCAGTCTCAGGAGGAGTCTATTATGATCAGCTCCTGGCCGGTTTACCATAAGGAGAGAACCTTCGCCAAAGAGGAAAAGGAGATTGAGCTGATTAAGGAGGCAGTAAGAGGTATTCGAAACGTGCGTACAGAGATGAACGTACCACCCAGTAAGAAGGCACTGGTGTATGTAGTAAGCGGCCAGGAAGATATTCTGCAGGTCTTTGAAAACAGCGGATTGTTCTTTGCTTCACTGGCCTATGCCTCAGAGGTAAAAACCCAAAAGGATAAAACCGGAATCGGAGAAGATGCGGTATCCGTAGTGATTCCCGGTGCAGTCTGCTATATGCCTTTTACAGAACTGGTGGAGATTCGCAAGGAGATCCAACGCCTGGAAAAGGAAGAAAAACGTCTTGTGGGAGAATTGGCCCGGGTAAATGGAATGCTGAGCAATGAAAAGTTTGTGGCAAAAGCACCGGCAGAAAAAATTGAGGAAGAAAAAAGCAAGCTTCTGAAATACCGGCAGATGATGGAACAGGTAAAGGAGAGATTAGCCCAACTGCGATAAAGGATCATCCCCAATATGGGCAGGGAATAAGCAGAGGGCTGGAAGGATGAAAGAAAAGAGGAAAGGACAATGGCAGAAATAAAAACCGGACAGGAAGCAGAAGAATATGTATTATCCATTCCTCAATTCACCGGAAAGAATACCTGGGAGCAGACCCGGGACTTCTATACGTTTTTAGGAAAACCAGGGCAAAACAGCAGGATAATCCATGTGGCAGGCACTAACGGTAAGGGTTCGGTCTGTGCCTATATGGCTTCCTGTTTAAGGGAGGGTGGATATTTGGTGGGAATGTTCACCTCACCCCATCTGGTATCGCTTAAGGAGAGAATCCGGCTAAATGGAGAGAATATTTCGACGGAGGATTTTTTTCAAATCTTCCAGCAGATCAAAGAAAGGCTGGAGGAATATCGTCGGCAGTTAAAGGGCGAAGCAGGGAAGTATCATCCGGCTTTTTTTGAATGGCTCTTTTTTATGACCATGCTGTATTTTGAACAAGAAAAACCACAGGTAATTATTCTGGAAACGGGACTGGGGGGAAGACTGGATGCCACCAATGTGATTGAATCTCCCATAGCCTGTGTCATTACTCCTGTCAGCCCTGACCATATGGAGTATCTGGGGAATACCTGCGAACAGATCGCCGGAGAGAAAGCAGGGATAATCAAGCCGGGGAGTACAGTCATTTATAGCGCAATGCGACCTGAATGTGAGGCGGTAATCAGAAGAAAGGCGGCAGAATATGGTTGTTTATGCAGGAAAGTGGCGAAACAGCAGGAATCGGGCTTTAATTTGAAGCATAAAGGGATTGATTTTTCCTTTTATTCTCGTTATTATGGTTATATTCCAATGAGCCTGGCCACCGGGGCATTATATCAGATAGATAATTCCGCTCTGGCCCTTGCTGCCTTGGAAGAAGCCGGTTTCCTGTTGTCCCCTGATGCGATGCAGAGGGGAGTAAGGAAGTGCTGCTGGGAAGGCAGAATGGAAGAGATTCGACCGGGGATTTATCTGGACGGTGCCCATAATCAGGATGGGATAGAAGCCTTTTTGGAAACGGTAAGAAAAGATGGCTGCCGGGGAAAGCGCCTGCTTTTGTTTTCTGTGGCAGCAGATAAGGAATATGACAGGATGACCGCACAGATAGTCGGTGCAGGTCTTTTTCAGAAGATTTATACGGCTCCTTTGGACAATGTAAGAGGGCTGGACAAAGAAAAATTAGCAGCATTATTCCATCAGGCTCAGGTTAGAGTATTTGAGGATGTGGCCGGGGCTTTGGAGGAGATTTGTGCCCTAAAGGGTGAAATGGATATGGTATATGTGGTGGGATCCCTGTATCTGGTAGGACAGGTGAAGGCCTGCTTCACAGGAGGAAGTAATTTGCAATGATTAATTTTGAAGAGGAATTGAAGAAATTTCACCTCAGCCTTGAAATTGAGGAGGCAGAGGATGCTTTATATAAAAAGAATCTGACAGATATTGCAGATCTGGTTGTGGAAATCGTAAAAGAAGTGAAGAAGAACGAAGAATAGAGGAAACAGAGATGAGATGTTATAACTGTGGCTGCAATTTGACAGGACACAATTTCTGTACGAATTGCAAGGTAGATGTAGCGGGCTATAAGCTGGTCATCAGTGCATCCAATCTGTTTTATAATGATGGTTTGGAAAAAGCCAGGGTACGGGATTTGTCCGGTGCGGTTGCCAGTCTGCGCCAGTGCTTAAAGCTGTATAAAAACCATGTGGATGCCAGAAACCTGCTGGGACTGATTTATTTCGAACTGGGAGAATCGGTTCAGGCCCTTAATGAGTGGGTAATCAGTAAAAATCTGCAGTCCAAAAAGAATGTTGCGGATGATTATCTGAATCTGATTCAGAGTAATCCCGGAAAATTGGAGTCATTGAATGCTACCATTAAAAAATATAATCAGGCCTTAACTTATTGCTATCAAGGAAGTTTGGATTTAGCCGTCATCCAATTAAAAAAGGTATTGTCCATGAATCCCAAATATCTTCAGGCCCATCAATTATTGGCACTTTTATTGATCCATAGTGAGGAATTTGGCAAGGCCAGAAAAGAGCTGGATAAGGTGCTCAGAATCGATATCAATAACACCATGGCCCTACGTTATTTGCAGGAGCTTAATCAGATTCAGGGGGAAAGTGACGGGGCAAAGGGTTCGGGACGAAACGCCGGGAAGAACCAGACAAAAAGTGTTTTGTCGAAAGGAAAGAGTGTCAGTGAGGAGTCCTACCAGTACCAAAGCGGAAATGAAACCATCATACAGCCCTATAAGGTATCGGAGGGAAAAACGGTTACCTCCATCTGGAACCTGCTTATCGGACTTGGTATTGGCCTGGCGGTAGCCTGGTTTCTTATTCTGCCGGCCAGAGTACAGAATGCGAAAGCCAGTGTGAATGAAGAAATGAAGGCAGTCAGTGAGCAGCTTGACGTAAAGTCGGCTACCATCAGCGAACTGGAGAGTAAGGTACGGGGGCTGGAGGCAGAAAAACAGAAGCTGGAGGGCCAGTTGGATGGTTTTGTGGGAACCGGCGGTACTTTGGAGGATGTAAACAATCTGCTCCAGGCGGTAAGAATCTACTTGGAAACACCGGGAGAGCTTACCCAAATCAGCGGTTATCTGGAAAAAATCAATCCCCAGTCCATTACGGAGGAATCGGCAGAATCCTTTACCGCCCTCTATGACCTGTTGCTTCAGGAGGTAGGCGGCCGGCTTGGAAAGGAATATTATACCAGGGGGCTGAATGCTTACCAGAATGGGGACTATGAGACTGCGGTTCAGGAACTGACCAAGGCAGCAGCCTACGACACCAAAAATGTAGATGCTTACTTTAATCTGGCCAATGCTTATCGGAAATGGGAAAAGAATGAAGAAGCCATTACCGTTTATGAAAAGGTAATCGAGTTGTTTCCCTCTACGGAGAGAGCAAATCGATCTCAATCTTATCTTAATGAATTAAAGAAGGAACAGTAATTCTGTTACGAAAGAGAGCTTAGAAAACAGGCTCTCTTTTTTTCGTTTAATAGAGCAAAAAGGAGGAGCCTATGAAGCAACAGCAGCAGTACAAGGTAATTGAAGATTATCTTTGCATAAAGATGCCTCAGGAAATCGATCATCATAATGCAGAGATTATCAGCCGCAATGCGGATCGTTTTATTTGCCAGGAGAAGGTAAATCATATCGTCTTTGATTTTGAGGAAACAGATTTCATGGACAGCTCCGGTATCGGTATCATTGCGGGACGGTACAAAAAGGTGAAGGTTTTTGGAGGCCAGGTGTATCTGGTTAATGCCAAAAGCCAGGTAAAACGGATTCTACTGTTGTCCGGACTGCAAAAATATGTGGTCTGGATGAAGGAAGAAAAACGGGATAGTCAGGAGAAAGGAGAGGCAAATAGCATATGGAAACGAAGGAACAAATAAAAACAGAAAACTGGATGCAGCTAAAGGTGGAGGCACGTTCAGAAAATGAGAGTCTGGCCAGAATAGCGGTGGCAGCCTTTATCACTCCTTTAAACCCTACCTTAGAGGAAATGGCAGATGTAAAAACAGCAGTTTCAGAAGCGGTAACCAATGCCATTATTCATGGCTATGAGGAAAAAGGAGGAACTGTTTACATAAGGTGCCGACTTCGTAAGGACCTGCTGGAGGTGGAGATTGAGGATAAGGGAAAAGGAATTGAGGATATCGATCAGGCTATGGAGCCGTTGTTTACCACGAAGCCGGACAAGGATCGTTCCGGCATGGGCTTTTCCTTTATGGAAGCCTTCATGGATGAGCTGGAGGTCATGTCTATTCCGGGGGCAGGTACCTGTGTAGCCATGAAAAAAAAGCTGGGTACCTGTGCCTGGTTTGAAGTATGACGAAGCACTTATTTATTTAAGCAATAGAACAGGCAAGGCCTGTTTTATTCATGGGGATAGAATGAGAGGAGAAAATGGAAGAAACTACAGTACTGATTGAGCGATTACAGGCAGGAGATAAAGAGGCAAGAGAGGTACTGATTGAAAACAACCTGGGGCTGGTACACCACATTGTAAAGCGGTTTGCGGGCCGGGGAGTAGAGGCTGAGGATTTGTTCCAGATTGGAACCATAGGATTAATGAAGGCCATTGATAAATTTGATCTTTCCTTTCAGGTAAAATTCTCCACCTATGCGGTTCCTCTAATCAGCGGAGAAATTAAACGATTCTTGCGGGATGATGGTCTGGTCAAGGTGAGCCGCAGCCTGAAAGAAAATGGCTGGAAGGTAAATCGTGTGGTGGAGAGGCAAAAACGGGAGAAGGGAAGGGACATGACCCTGGAGGAACTGGAGAAGGAAACGGGGCTTAGCCGGGAAGAAATCGTAATGGCGATGGAAGCCAATATTCATGTAGAGTCCCTGTATAAATCCGTCTACCAATCCGATGGAAGCGAAATCTTTCTGGTGGATCAGGTGGTAGCCGGAGGAGGAAGGAATGGTCTGGGCGTGGAAGCAGGAAATGCAGGTGAAAAAAAGGTAAATTTTTGCGGGGCAACGGAGGATAGGGAGAAGGAAGAACTGTTAAACCATATTTTATTGGAGCAATTATTGGAAAATCTGGGGGATTCGGAAAGAAATTTAATCCGAATGCGCTATTATGAGAATATGACACAGGTACAAGTGGCAAAAATATTAGGGATAAGCCAGGTGCAGGTTTCCCGAACAGAGAAGAAAATTCTTCAGGGAATGCGAAAAAACCTGGAATGAAAAGGAGTTTGCCATGGCAGAACCAACAGTATATTTAAAAATGGATACTAAAGTAAAAACAGCGGCAGATGTTATCTGTATTGGAGATTTGGGAAAAATCTATTGTCAGGATACCCATGTCAGCAGCAAAATCAAGCCTCTGAAGGTACACGTATTTCAGAAAAAGGATAAGGGGCGTTGTGTGATCAGTGCCCTAAAGGTAACGGAGCTGATTTACGGCTGCTGTCCCCATTGTACGGTGGACATCGTAGGAGCAACAGAAACCATTGTGGATCAGGTAAAGCCGGGACACAGTTCCAGGTGGACAGTCTGGCCAAAGGTGATACTGGTTTCATTACTTTGCTTTTTCGGTACCATGTATACGATTATGGCCTACCATAATGACATTAATATCACAGAACTATTCAGCCGGATTTATGAAATGGTCATGGGAAGGCCGGGGGACGGCTTTACCGTATTAGAGGCGGCCTATTCTGTGGGGCTGGCGGTAGGAATCTCGATTTTCTATAATCATATCGGTAAGCGAAGACTGACCCCGGATCCCAGTCCCGTTGAAGTGGAAATGCGGGTCTATGGTGACGATATTAATACTGCACTGGTAGAAATGGCTAATCGGGAGGAAAAAACCATTGATGTATCTTAAATTTATTTTCTTAATTTTTTCTGCCCTGGGCTTTGGTCTGCTTTCCTCGGCAGGAGTATTTACGGTATTCGTTTCCGTAGGCCTGGTTCCCCGCTTTGCCGACAAGACGCATACGGCAGCTTATATTATAAAATATGAGAATGCCATTGTGGCAGGCAGTATTCTGGGCTGTCTGTTCAGTATTTATGCAAAGGGAATAACCCCCTTTTTGGGCAAACTTGGAGCCATTCCCCTTTTTGGAGATTTTTCCTTATTTACCGGGCTTCCATTCTACCACCAACTAACCTGGGGAAATCTGCTGCTTGGCGTGTTTGGAATATTTGCCGGAATGTTCGTAGGCTGTATTGCAATCGCCATTGCAGAAATGCTGAATACCATTCCTATTTTTCTTCGGCGAATCAGTCTGGGGGAGGGAGCAGGCATTATCATTCTTTCCATTGCGCTGGGAAAGGTACTGGGGTCCTTTCTTTATTATGTCTTTGGGTTTTAAAACGGGATTTGCTTTGGGAGAATAACTTTGCAGATAGCTTGGCATAATATTCCCAGATGACTAAACAGGGCTTATTGCCAAATGAAAGGTCCGGGAATGAAGGCAAAAGGAGAGAAATGGAGGAAAAATGGGAGAAAAGAAGAAGCAGAAAATACAGGACAGTCAGCCGGTGACAGAGAAAGAAAAGCAGGAATATCAGGAATATGTAAAGGAAATGACACCTACCCACAATCTGGCCCTGCAGATGTTTAATGCGTTCATTTGTGGGGGAATCATCTGCTGTATCGGACAGGGCATTTTAAACTATTGTCTGCATACATTGGGGCTGGAAAAGGAAATTGCAGCAAGCTGGTGCTCTCTGCTGTTAATCCTGCTGTCGGTGCTGCTCACCGCCTTTCATGTGTATGGAAAAATCGTGAAATGGGGAGGTGCAGGTGCGTTGGTGCCCATTACCGGTTTTGCCAATTCTGTGGCGGCCACAGCCATTGAATTTAAAAAGGAGGGACAGGTTTTTGGTACAGGAGCAAAAATCTTTACCATAGCCGGGCCGGTCATCCTATATGGGATATTCAGCAGTTGGGTATTAGGATTGATTTATTGGATAATGAAATGTATGGGAATGGTGTAAAAGGCTTTGTCAACAGCCTGGGGCAGCAAAATAGTATCGTTCTATGGATAAGGGGTGCTTTCGGGTCTTAACAGCAGAATGATAAGTGCAGAAAAAAACGAACAGAGTGGTTAAGTTCAGAGGAGAACTTCAGCCCTCTGTTTTTTTGTTCGTTCTTTAACAATAAAGACTGACCAGGGCACAAGTGAAAAAAATACCGGAAAAACTTGCAAAAATATGGGGTAAAGGATATGATAAACATATCCGCAAATATGGAAAATAAGAAAAAGATAAACGGAGAGATAAGATGCGTACAAAGATACAGTTTATAGAATATCCCAAATGTTCCACCTGCCAAAAAGCAAAAAAATGGCTGGAAGGGAGGGGAGTGGAATTTGAAGATCGAAATATCAAAGAGAATCCGCCTACACGGGAAGAATTGAAAAGCTGGTACGAAACCAGCGGTCTTGCGCTGAAGAAGTTTTTTAATACCAGTGGTTTGCTCTATAAGGAAATGGGGCTTAAGGATAAGCTTGCGGGAATGGATGAGGAGGAACAGATAAGGCTCTTATCCAGCGACGGGATGCTGGTAAAACGTCCCATCGTGGCAGGCAAGGATTTTGTGCTGGTGGGCTTTAAGGAAACAGACTGGGCAGAGAAAATAGGATAGTGCCTTTATTCGCATTTTGCAGGAAAAGGAAAGGATGTGCCTTTACGTTATGGATTATAGATTGAAGCTCTATATCAATTCAGTCGTAGATATGTATTCGGATATCATGACTGTGGATCTTGCAACCAGAGAATGCAAATATATTTATGTGGAAAACGATATGATTGAGGAACTGGAGGTTCCCTGTAATTGGGAAGAAGCAAAGCTTATTTTGCTGAGTAATATCCATCCCGATGATAAAAAGCGTGTATTGGATTCCTGGGATCAGCACATGACACCGGACGCACAGGCAGACAGCACCTTTGCCATTACCTATAAATCAATGGTGGGTGAACGGGGCAGGGCAGCCAGTGAGTGGAAGATGAACGTTGCCATTCAGGAAAGTGATGGAAAGAAAATTGCCATTATTTTCAGCCGGGATCACTCCATGGCGATGAAGGAAAGGCTGCACCTGGGAGAGGGGGTCCACCGGGATAACCTGACCAGTCTTTATAATCACTTTAAGCTGGATGAAATGATTCACACTGAATACAGTAAAATGGATTCCTGCGGTGTTTTATATTTTGATATTAATGATTTCAGAAGCGTCAAGGAGGTATATGGAGGGAAGGAAGAAGAAGAAATTCTTTCTCATATTGCAGAGAGTATACGCGTGCTGGAGAACCCCAGGGTTTTGGCATATCGTTATGGTAAGGACGATTTTTTAGTCATTGCCAAGGACTATACCAAGGATGCCTTCCGTAATCTGATTAACTTCTGGGTAGACAGATGGAAAAGTCTTTGTGAAGGAAGGCCTGTGGAATATACGGTGGCCTTGGGAAATGCCTGGGACTGTGCTCCGGTTTCCGTCCGGGAGCTGATTGCCAAGGCAGAGAGTCATATGTTCAGAAATAAAAAGCTGATGAAATCCGGAATTCCCATGGATTACTACCTGCAGGATGAAATTAGCTCCTCCTATGGACTTTTTGGAGGCAGTCAGTTCTTTAAGACTGTGGACTACAAGCTGAAAAATGTATGGAACGGCTATTGTCTGGTAGCCATCGATATTGAACATTTCAAATTATACAATAAATGGTGGGGCAGAAAGGCGGGAGATGAGTTTCTTGCAGATATTGCCCTGGTATTAAAGGATTATGAGAACAAATACGATGGAGTGGCCGCTTATATCGGAGGAGATAACTTTGCCATATTACTTCCCGATAAGCAGGAGATTGTTGATTCCCTTACCCAGAAGCTTTTCCTTTTGGCTAATGAGAGAACCAGCAATGTAGGCTTTCTGCCGGCACTGGGTGTTTACCGCACAGATGGAGAGAAAATGGAGGCCATGGTGATGTATGACCGGGCTACCGAGGCTCAGGCACATGTGTTTGGTAATTATGAAGAACGCTGCTGTACCTATGAAGAAAATATGACCAAAGAGGTGGAGCAGGAGCTGAATCTGATTATTGAGGCTAAGGAGGCTTTGGAACGGCGACAGTTTTTCCTGGTTTTACAGCCCAAATGCAGGATTACCACAGGGAAAATCGTGGGAGCAGAGGGGCTGGTTCGCTGGCGTCATCCCAGTAAGGGAATAATCAGTCCCGGCATATTTATTCCTGTTCTGGAGAAAAACGGATTCATTACGGATTTGGATCTGTTTGTTTGGGAAGAAGTATGCAGAACGATTAAGGACTGGGAGAATAAGGGAATAGAGCCGGTGCCCATTTCCATCAATGTATCCCGAATGGATATGCTGTCCATCGACGTTGTGGAGGAACTGAACCGGCTTATTGAAAAGTATGCTATAGATCGAAAATACGTAAAGGTGGAGATTACGGAAAGTGCTTATGTGGATAACGAAGATCAGATTATCGTAACCGTTAGGAATCTGCAGAAGGCAGGCTTTACCCTGTTGATGGATGACTTCGGAAGCGGATACTCCTCCTTAAATATGCTGCGTAATATTGCCGTAGATATCATCAAAATTGATATGAAGTTTTTGGATATTGCACACGATGATATGCAAAAAGGGAAGCAGATTCTCAAGTCGGTGGTAAATATGTCCAAGGAGATGAATCTTCCGATCATTGTAGAAGGGGTGGAAACCGAAAAACAGGCTGAGTTTTTAAAGAAGATGAACGTAAGGTATGCCCAGGGCTATTTGTTCTATCGCCCTATGGCAGTGGAGGACTTTACTCAGCTGTTGACAGATAAAAACAAGGTGGATCATAGAGGAATTTACTATAGTAAGATGGACTCCCATCATTTTAATAAGCTGGTAGAAAGCCTGTTGGAGGAAAAAAGAAGACAGGAAAAGCGGGACCATCTGTCCATAACACCGGCAGGCTTCTTTTCCTACTGTTTTAAAGGAGAGGGAAAGCTGACTTCGGTAAATAAGAATGTTGCCTATATGTTTGGCTGTGAGACGGTAGAAGAATTCAGGAAATACGTTGGCAATACCTTTAAAGGTATGGTACACCCCGATGATTGGGAACGAGTGGATAGAGAAATCAAAGATCAGATTGCCGATTCAGAGTGGAAAATGTATTATGGGGAATATCGCATTATCCGTAAGGATGGTGCTGTCCGATATATCAGGGACTATGGACAGCTTGAGGAGAAGGATGGAGAGAAGGAGGCTTACTTCCAGGTTTTCCTGCTGGATGAAACGGATGAACTTCAGAATAATGGATAAGACTAAAAAGTGAAAGAGAGGATGTAAAATGGACAAAAAAACCATTCCCTACAAAATTTATCTGGAAGAAAATGAAATGCCCAGGCAGTGGTATAATGTACGTGCGGATATGAAGAAAAAGCCGGCTCCCCTGCTGAATCCGGGAACACTCAAGCCGATGACGGAGGAAGAGCTGTCACAGGTATTCTGCCGGGAACTGGTAAAGCAGGAGCTGGATGAAGATACTCCCTATTTTGATATTCCTGAGGAGATTGCCGGCTTCTATCGGATGTATCGTCCTTCGCCCTTAGTACGGGCATATTGCCTGGAGAAGAAGCTGGATACTCCGGCGCACATTTACTACAAATTTGAAGGAAACAACACCTCTGGAAGCCATAAACTGAACTCTGCGATTGCACAGGCCTATTATGCAAAAAAAGAGGGCTTAAAAGGGGTTACTACGGAAACCGGTGCCGGGCAGTGGGGAACGGCTCTGTCCATGGCCTGCGCGTATTTTGATTTGGATTGTCAGGTATATATGGTAAAGTGCTCCTATGAGCAGAAGCCCTTCCGTCGTGAGGTAATGCGAACCTATGGGGCTAAGGTTACGCCTTCTCCTTCGATGAATACTGAGATTGGACGAAAGATTAACGAGGAATTTCCGGGAACTACGGGCAGCCTGGGCTGTGCTATTTCAGAGGCAGTAGAGACGGCTGTCAGCCAGGAAGGCTATCGTTATGTTCTGGGTTCTGTTTTGGCACAGGTACTTTTGCACCAGTCCGTAATCGGTCTGGAAACCAAAACTGCTTTGGATAAATATGGAATTAAGCCGGATATGATTATTGGCTGTGCCGGAGGAGGCTCTAATCTGGGCGGTCTTATTTCCCCCTTTGCAGGAGAGATGTTAAGGGGAGAAGCAAAGTATCAGTTGATTGCGGTTGAACCGGCTTCCTGCCCGTCATTGACCCGGGGAGCATACGTCTATGATTTTTGTGATACCGGAAAGGTTTGTCCTTTGCAGAAAATGTATACCCTGGGAAGCAGCTTTATTCCTTCTGCCAGCCATGCAGGCGGTCTTCGCTATCATGGAATGAGTTCTATCGTATCGGAGTTGTATGATCAGGGCTTGATGGAGGCCAGAAGCGTAGAGCAGACGGCGGTATTTGAAGCGGCTCAGACCTTTGCCAGAATTGAGGGGATTTTGCCCGCCCCGGAAAGCAGCCATGCCATCAGAGTTGCCATTGATGAAGCCCTGAAGTGCAAAGAAACAGGGGAGCATAAAACCATTGTATTTGGCCTTACCGGAACGGGTTATTTTGAT
>JBJELR010000173.1:0-2701 GCA_051879255.1 Lachnospiraceae bacterium
TATTGTCAATACTTTTTCTTGAATTTTTTTCTTCTTACCTGCAACAATTCAGTAAGCATAAATGCCTGTGCAAATACCCCTCCTGCGTAAACCGTTCGCACCGCCTCCCGTCCCCCGGCATATAGGATTGCAACCCCAAAAATAAAGCCCAAAACCATATAAGCCGGAATAAAAGAAAGGGTGTTTTCTCTATGCTCTAAAATAGCAAAGGCTACAGCAAAAATACCCATAACGATAATAAATACCCGACAAACCGTAAGCCATGGCGGTCCAGAATCCAGCCATGTAATTGCCATATTTTTCCTAACAGCTTCAAAAATAAAAGAAAAGCCCTGCCAAAGCCCATCTGTTGTTATGTATTCAGCATATAATTCCATTAGGGAAAGATGTTTAAAATAGCTTGCCCGAAATAAAAGAAATATGGCATACCCTACGGCACCGGACAATACGGTTACTCCTCCCGCAAGAACCCCTTTGAGCATTCCCGAAAGCCTTCTGTTGTTCTTTAGTAAGATTAACAGGTAAGGAAATACCAGTATGGTCCAGGTAATCTTGCTAAGAATTGCCCAGGCAATGAACACCCCTAAAGCTATTTTGAGCGTTCTCTTCTCCCCATCCTGCAAAATTCGAACCATCAGCATTGCTGAGATGACCGCAAAAAAGTAGTTTTCTCCCTCCACCATATTGGTATTGATAAAATACAGCAGCATAGGCGAAAGAATGAGAATACTAAAAGAGAAAAGTCGTTTATAACCCGGCTTATACAAAAGGACATAAATCAGATTGCATACCGCCATTACCCCTATATTAGTCAATGCCATTGTATAAAACTTCATCCCAAATAATGAACCAAATACTGCATACGGTACTAAAATGATGAATCCATGAAAGCCAAAATGGCCGATTAATGCATGGCTTCCGTCATAGCCGTAATAGCCTAGCGGCTGCCCATAGGTTAGTATCGCTTTAATCTGGTGAAAATAGAAATCTTCGTCATTGTAGGATGGCATAATCTTCCTTATAGACTGTCCTCCATCCAAATAAAGAAAAATTGAGGAAATTACAAAAGGAATCGCCATTCCCAATATTATTTTACCCAGTAAATAAAATACTTGCTTTTTCTTAGCTTTATCCATTTTGGCATCCCCCGCTTCTCTTAGGAAGCAACATTCTCTTAACAGTAGGCTACAGCAGTTATCTCTTCCCTCGTTTCTTCACCAATCTCACCAGGTACTTAAACTCCTTCGTTCTCCCAAAGCACAGTAAAAACAGACTATTGTAAATCAACACAATCACTACTGCGGTATAGCCAAAGGACAGCAGCGTAATCTGCTGCAGCAGGAATTTACTGGCAAACAGGATAATCCCCAAAGTCATAAACAACACCAACAGCTTTCTGGCTGTATCTCCAAAGTACTCCCCTGCTCCTTTGTTAAAGCATACCCTGTAGATAATGAAAGGCTTGGTTACATTAGCAATCAGACCGGAAACAATGGTTCCCACATAGATTCCGGCCAGTCCCATGGACTGTACCAGTACAATGGAAATCACCAGATTAACCGCCCCCTGAATCAGGGCCAGATACTTGTCCTCCTCAAAAACTCCTGCTGCCGTCTTGAAATTGGACAATACAATCCTGTCTCCCTTAAAATAATAGTCTATCAGAATCAGAGCCACCACCCCGTTTCCCAATAGCCAGGCTTCTCCCAGCCACAAATAAATCAATGGGGTTAAAAGCACATAAAAACCAATGGCTGACAGCCCGTAAACCCAATTTGCCACGAATCGGTAAATATTAAACATCTCATATTGTTTTTCCCCTGATTCTGTAGCAATCAAATTTCCAAAGCTGGAAATAACCGAGTTAAAAATAATATTCACAAACCCTGAAATGGAATTAATCACCATAGTATAATTATCCACCACACCTACCAGGGACACCCGAATAAAGGAGGAAATAATGATGCTGTCCGTCTGCAGCCTAGCCACATCTCCTACCTTATGGTAGACTAAGGCTTTCGTCTTGTCCTTGATTACCTGGGTTTCTTCTTTCTCTAAGGGTTTAACCTTTTTCTCCTTCAGATAGGGATAACGCCTATTGAGATAATGATTAACGTAAATTTTCTGTCCCAGCTCCACCACTGCTGCCGTCAGCAGATAAAAGAGAAAATTGGCTGTTGCAAGAAGAACCACAATCTGACTAATGGTGGTAATCAGCTTCGTTAGGGTAAGTACATTGGTTTGAATATAATTTTTCTGTTCTGCGTTTACCAGGCTGTATTTATAGGCCACAAAATAGGTGCTCACCGTATTAAACAAAAAAATCAGATAATAGATGGTCAGCTCCTGGATAGAATAGTCCCCCGGATTTTTGATCACGTAGTTTAAAAAAGGGACTAGGATAATTCCAATGGCTGCTACAACTGCCGCAATGGCCCGATATGCCTTTTTATAAAAAAGCATATAGGACTTAATCTTTTCAATATCTCCCCTGGCCACCGGAGCATATAGACTGTAGTTTAAGGCTGTGCCAATTCCCAGCTCTGCTAAAGACAGCATAGTCAGTATGCCGGTATACAGTCCATTTACGCCCAGCAGGGTTTCATCAAGCTTCCTAATAAAAACCGTCCTGAGTACAAAACCCAAAATGGTGGAGGTTATATTTCCTATGTAGCCAAAGGCTATATTTTTTGCCGCATAT
>JBJELR010000174.1:0-2658 GCA_051879255.1 Lachnospiraceae bacterium
CTTGACATGCAGTGCGCTGAGAGAATCTAATCGTTCTGCCATGGATTTGGTAAACCCAACAGGCATATGCTGCACCAGTACAACCGGTGCTGCCAGATTGCCCGGCAGTCTGGGAATTACGGATTGTAAGGATTTGGGACCTCCTGTGGAACTGGCAATAGCCACTACATGCTTGCCGGAAAGGCGGGCACCGTTCTTTTTCACCAGTTCAATGATTTTTTTGGTATTATTGCTTTCTTCCCTGCTAAATACCTTAGTGAACACAGGTGGATTAGAACTGGCTACCGCATGCAGGGTTCTTAAGAAGGTAGCTACGAATTCTTCACCCCGGCAGTCTGAAGCCCGATCAGGCTTATGAACAAAATCAAGAGCTCCCAGCTCCAGGGCATCCAGAGTGATTTTTGCTCCTTCTCTGGTGTCCGTACTGGCCATCATGACCTTTGCCGCAATTTTGTTGGCCCGCAGCTCCCTCAATAGCTCAAGACCATTCATCTTAGGCATATTCACATCCAGCACCACTGCATCGTAGCTGTTCTTCTTTAATAATTCCAGTGCCTCTAATCCATTGGTGGCCCGATCCGCCACCTCCAATGTTCTGTCAGTACTGATTATATCACACAACACCCTTCGCATAAGTGCAGAATCATCTACAACTAGAATTTTTTTCATTTTAATCTCCCCCTTTTATCGTCTTTTCCCCTTTTTTTGTTTTCGTTCATCCTCAAAAATGAACTGAATAATCCCTTCTCTGGTAGTATTGGTCACTTCTTCAAAACGAACCCTTATTTCATGCATATCTCTATTTTCTCCCGTAGCCGTTGCACTCAGTACCTTACCTATAATCTGGTATTCTGTCAGCTCCTCCTTGGCCCCTATGGGCAAGCGAAAACGGCATAAGATTAAGTCCTCAGGCTGATAGCTTTCTTTACTGACAAAGCGAACTCCGCCTCCCCCCAGATCCAGCATCTTTCCTTCCGTTCCGTCGTCTGACACGTCCCAGATACGTTTTTCCAGTTCACTTTCCGTAATCAGTCTGGTAAATAGAGGAAGTGAGCAGTTATACCGGTAGTATTCCCTTCTCTGATACTTTTTGATTGGGCTGATGATTTCCATGGCAAGAAGATAAGCTTTACCCTTTTTATATTGCTCTGCCACCCTGGTCTCGCATTGATAGAGTCCTATGTTGGTATAGATAACCAGAGTGTATACAGCACCCACAGGTAGAAGAACCAGCTTAGTCCGTTCAATAGGCATCAGTACCTCGATTTTCTGTTCATCCAAAACATCATAAATCTGGCTGATATGAACCTTAGCCGGCTGCCCCTCTTTTAACGGACTGTGGGATGTTTGTCTCATTTCTACTTTATACCCGGCTTCCAGATATTTTTCAATCATAAAAATCTCCATTCCGAAGGACATCCTCTGCGCAATTTGGTTCTACCCTTCTAAGTCATTTTTTCCTTGATAATAACTGGGTAAAGAAAGCCGCCATTCCTTTTTTCTTCACTTCTTCCTGCATCTCTTTATCCATTAATCTGGCCGCCAGACGCTCATAGGCTCTGGTCGATTTTGCCTCCGGAGCCCACAAGGACACTGGAGATTGGCGCATAACCGCCTCTGCCAGTCGGGAATCCTGTGGTACAGCTCCCATATAGGTCAGGGGAAGCTCTAAATAACGGCTTACGACTACATTTAGTTTATCATATAATGCCCGTCCCTCCTCCTGATTTTCCACACGATTTGTCAGTACCCTTATCTTGGAATCCTGGATGGAAAAGCGGTCATGCTGATGCAGAACCTTCAGCAGCGAATAGGAATCTGTTATGGAAGTAGGTTCCGGTGTGGTCACCAGGATAATTTCATCACTGGCTACCAAAAATTCAATAACTGCCTCTGCTATTCCTGCCCCTGTATCAATAATAATCACATCTGCAAGCGAATCTAACTGTGCAAGATTCTGCACAATATAAATCAAATGCTGTCTGCTTAAATTGGCAAGATCAACGATTCCCGATCCTCCGGAAATGAAATCCACATTTCCCGCTCCCCGGGTAATAATCTCCTGGATACTCTTTCCCTGGTAAATTAAATCACATAAACTATTCTTTGGAACCGTCCCAAACATAATTTCTATATTGGCAAGACCAAAATCCGCATCCAGAATAATCACCCTTTGCCCCAGCTTCTTTAACTGAATGGCCAGATTAATGGCTGTGTTGGATTTACCCACACCGCCTTTTCCGCTGGTTACTGCAATCACACGAGCCAAGGCTTTGGGGGATGGCTTACTTGCCTTAATAATTGCTCTTAATCCTTCTGCCTGATCCATTTTATCACCCTTTCATCCCCTGTTCATTACTGCTTAAAATCTGTTTCACTGTAGACTGAGGATTAAAGGGCCGAATATCGTCCGGCACATTCTGTCCGCAGGTAATATACGACATAGGCGCCCCCGTATAGAGCTTAAGATTAAACAGATTTCCCAAGGCTGTAGTCTCATCTAATTTAGTGAAAATCAACTTATAATCGGCCAACTCCTTATAGACATCCGCAATCTTAACTAAGTCCCGGTATTTGGTTGTGGCACTAAGTACCAGATAAACCTCCTTATCCGTTTTGTCCCCTGTTCCCTTCAGAAAAGCCTCTGTTGTCTTCTTT
>JBJELR010000175.1:0-2637 GCA_051879255.1 Lachnospiraceae bacterium
TTTCTGTATTTGGAGGCCAAAAGCCTGACCAGCGCAAACTGTGCCGGATTAGTATCCTGGTATTCATCTACCATGATATAGCGAAAACGCTCCTGGTAATTGTCCAGAATTTCCGGATTTAGTTTAAACAGCTCCACCGTATTTACGATTAAATCGTCAAAGTCCATCGCATTGTTTCTTTTTAAGGCCTGCTGATATTCCCGGTAAACCTCTGCAATCTTCTGCTGCCGAAAATCCCCATAGGCATTTAGGGCAAACTCCTCAGGTCCAATGAGTTCGTCCTTAGCCGAGGATATTGCTCCCAGCAGACTTCTTTCCTTATACTGTTTGGTATCCAACTGCATTCGCTTACAAATATCTTTGATTACTGTTTTCTGATCATCCGTATCATAAATGGTAAAGCCGGTATCGTAGCCCAGACGCTCGCTATGTCTGCGAAGAATTCTTACACAGGTGGAATGAAAGGTGGATACCCATATCTGGTCTGCACCAAAGCCTACAAGTTCATCCACGCGATTACGCATTTCTCCTGACGCCTTATTGGTAAAGGTGATGGCTAAAATATTCCAGGGCTTTACTCCCATTTCCTCGATTAAATAGGCTATTCTGTGGGTAATTACGCGGGTTTTCCCCGAGCCTGCTCCTGCCAGAATCAGGAGTGGCCCCTGGGTATGAAAAACCGCTTCTTTTTGTTCTTGGTTCAGTGTATCGTAAATGCTCATCTTTATACCAATTTATTTCCACAATTACTGCAGAAATTTGCTCCATTCGTTGGTGTTCCACAATTGGGACAAAACTTGGGGGCCGATCCGTTTCCCCCTGCGGCTGCACCAGAGGCTGCAGACTGATTCATATTCATCTGGTTCACCATCTGCTGTCCTAAAGCCATCCCCATCTGCAGACCTACCATATCACTGGCTGCTCCACCCGAGCCGCCTTTTCCCAGAGAATCTGCCATAGCCATCTGCTGGTATTTGTTTACGTCCCCTACCATAGCCTGAGCCGCCGCCTTTTCCTGCATCTTCTTCACTTCTTCAGGATAAGAGAAGCTTTCAATGGTAAAGTTGGTAATAGCAATGCCCAGTTCTCCCATTTCTCTGTTCAATTCCTGGGCGATGCCCTCACCAATCTTTCCTGCATCCATCTGCAGATTGAACATATCTCTGCCCTCTTTGCCAATCCAACTCATCAGCAGAGGGTTTAAATCGGTAATAATTCTTTCCTTAACCTCATCTACGGTGTACATCTGACGAATTCCCGCAAGCTTTTCAATCAATACCTTATAATCTCCGATTTTACAGCTAAAGGTGCCAAAGGCGCGGATAGGCATACCTCCCGGTAATCCCGGTGCCGGCAGATTAATGGCATTCTTCGTTCCCCACTTCACCAGCATTTCCTTTGTATTAATGAATAAAACCTCTGCTCGTAAAGGTGCATTAAATCCAAATTTAAAGCTCTTTAGGGTAGTCAGAAAAGGAATAATCTGGGATTCAATTTCAAAATTTCCTTCCTCCTCAAATATCCCTTCTATTTTCCCGTTATATAAAAAGATTGCATCCTGCCCGGGACGGATAATCAAGCGGGAGTCTTTTTTAATCTCCTCATTCTGCCACTTCCAGAACAATACTCCCTCTCTGGTTTCATTCCATTCCACCACATTGGCTAACTGCTTCGAAAAAAATCCCATGTGATAACCTCCTCTTCCTATGAACACTTAATATCTTTTCAATTATAGCATGATTTACCTACAAGGAAAAGGATTTTCATTTTCCGTCACCAGTTTTGTGTCACCGTTGCCTGCCTACTGAATTACCTGCCGGGCGAACTGAGTATTGACCAAATCTTCATAAGGAACTCTATTTTCTAAAACTCCTGCATCCATCAAAATATCCTGCAGAAGCTCAAAGGCCTCCTGTTCAAAAATCAAATCTCCTTTCCAGGTATCCTGCTTTTGATAACGGTCAATGATAGTAGCCAAGGTAGTCTCATCCATTTCCTCAAACTGGGGCTTAATCAAAGCTGCAATTTCCTCAGGGGTGTGGGAATTTACATAATCCATTCCTTTTTGTAAACCTCTGGTAAAGGCTTCAATAATCTGAGGATTTTCCTCTATATAGCTTTTTTTAGCACTAAAGGCAGTATAGGGTACATAGCCTGACTCCTCACCTAAAGAAGCCAGCACATAGCCATCTTTCTTTTGTTCAAGCATTGTGGCATGGGGTTCAAACTCTACAGTATATTCCCCCTGTCCTCCCGAAAAGGCTGCTGCCGTAGAACCGAAATCAATGCTCTGGTCGATGGTTAAATCTGTTTTGGGATCCAATCCATTTTTCTTCAAAATATATTCAAATACCATCTGAGGCATTCCCCCGGCTCTTCCTCCCAGTACCAGCTTGCCCTTAAGATCAGCAAAGGAAAAATTCTCCTGCTTTTCCCGGCCCACTAAGAAATTACCTGCCCGCTGGGTAAGCTGAGCAAAGTTTACGGCATAATCCGCCATATCTCCCTGGTAGGTATACAGAGTGGTTTCCGGCCCCATAAATCCTATGTCTGCTTCGGATGACAGTAGTGCAGTCATGGTTTTGTCTGCACCAAAACCGGTTACCAGTTCTACCTCCAGCCCTTCATCACTAAAGT
>JBJELR010000176.1:0-14790 GCA_051879255.1 Lachnospiraceae bacterium
ATTAAGAATAAGCCAAAAATTACTTAATAATATAAAAAGAAGTAGAAATATACTGGATACTCAGCATGGATTATGGGAATAACAAAACGGCTTTGAATAAATTAAAATATATTAAATATGAAGATATAAAGGGATCTTTTGAAATCTCAATAAAATAATATATTTGGGGATACAGAGAGGGAAATCAATGTATATAACAGTGAGAATAGCACAGTTCTTAGTGATGTTTGCCTTACTTAGCAGCTTACCAATCTGAAGTTTTTTTGATGGCATTGGAAAACTGATTCTGGGTATTTTTAATTTCGGCATTTTGGTATATCATAAGATTAGCACCTCTTCTGTATTGGTTATTAGATGTCGCAATCTTATTGTACCAAAGATTAGGTGTTATTTTAATGTCAATGCACCATTAGTTAAAGTGGTATTACTTGAAAAATCAAGCATTTATGCCAGCTATATTGGTGGGAAAGTTGAGTAAATGACCATTCACTAATAAAAGGTATAAATTGTTGATGTGTATAAATAGGTTACAGTTATAGTTTACACATAAAATCACAAAAACCAACTTGACACTAATTTCCCATAACCCCTCCCCTTACTTAGCATTAATTAACTATAAGGGGAACGAAGTTATGGGGGTTACAGCCATTTTTACCCCAAAACTAAAGTGACAATAACTTGACATAAGAGGGCTTTGGTAAACTTTCCATTCAGGGCATATTTGATTCTCTGGCGGGAGCGTAGAAAATAAGGAATGTTCATTCTGTAATTGAGCATTCCTTATTCTTTTATTCATGGAACTATACCATTTATCGTTTTAGGCTAAATACCTTCATAGTCATTTGAAAAGCAATAACTTAAAAAAGTACATATTCTTTTTTAAAAAGCACATGTACCCGCAGGAATCGACAGATTATAATGAATACGTTGCTAAGGAAAAGAAAAAGATGTAGAATGGAGGAAAAACATGGGAATAAAATATTCAGAGGTTAACTTTGACAGATTGATCGAGGATCTTTCCAACTGTTGTCTGGGAGAAGCAAGCTGTGGAGGCTGTGATAAACCCAGATGTATCGTTGGTTATGCACAAAACTGTGCGATTGGGTGCCTGAAGAATAACGTTTCATATGTAATGAACGGGGATACCAATATTCCCTTTACCGATTTTAAGATTTATCAGGAAGAAGACTTTGCCAAGGGAATTGCTCATACATTGAAAATGTGTCGTTCCTGCGAAAGTGATCATTATGATCAGTGCATCATCAGTGTTATCCGAAACTGCTATGAAATCGGCTTATTTGGAGAGGCTTTAGGCTATGACGGAAGTAATTTTCGGTACTTAAATCAAATTCAATCTCAGAATCCGCAGATTGCCAACGATATTGTTATCGAATTTAATCGGACTACCGTCTAGGACAGGATAAAGAGCCAGATTGTAAATGCTGCCAATGCAGTAGAATGAGAGGTAAGAATGAAAATACATTTTAGCGATATTTTATATGCATTTTCCTATGGATTGGACTGTATAGAGAGTCAACTTTTACCGATTGCCGGTGGCCATGGAAAACGCGTAGGGAGGCTTTGTGTACTTTTAGGAAGAAAACTGGGAATGGAAGAAGGAGAGTTGGCAGAATTGGCAGGTTTGGCTACCCTTCATGATAATGCATTGACTGAGTATATTAGTGTGGAGCACAATAATGGTAGGGACCCTAAGAAGGAATTTGTCGGAGCACAGTTAAAAATTCATTGTATTATGGGGGAACATAATATAGAGAAGCTGCCTTTTTCTCAAAAAGGAAAGGATGCTATTTTATATCACCATGAGGAGGCTGACGGCAGTGGACCCTTTGGGAAAAAGGCAGAGGAAACACCCATATCTTCACAGCTTATCCACATGGGGGATAGTCTGGATACTCTATTTCGTTTGGATGAAATGACCGAGGAGAAATATGAAGAAATCTGTGCCTATGTCAGGGATAACGAGTCTATACGTTATTCTTCTATGTGTACACAGGCATTTTTGGAAGGAACTACCCTGGAATCCTTTGCGGCCATGGATAAAGACAGTCTGGAGGAGAGCTTAAGAAGTGAGGCAGACAGTGGCTTTTGTGAATATTCGAATCAAACGATTCATAACATTTGTGATTTTTGGGTGAAGATTATCGATTATAAATCAGAATTTATCCAAAGACATTCCCAAGGTGTAGCCAAACGTGCAGAGGAGATGGGTAGATATTATGGATATGATGAGGACAAGTGTACTCTCCTTTATCTGGCAGGAGCCGTACATGATTTGGGAAAACTGACTGTACAAAGTAATATTTTGGAGAAACCGGATAAGCTGACCCAGCAGGAGTTTATGCATATCCAAAGTCATGCATGGCAAAGCTGGTATATGCTGAATAAAATCCGTGGTTTGGAAGAAGTAACCAAGTGGGCGGTACACCACCATGAGAAACTGGATGGAACAGGTTATCCTTTTGGGAAAAAAGAGGGTGAGCTGAGCTTTGAAGAGCGGCTGATGGCCTGCATTGATATTTATCAGGCGCTGATAGAGCCCAGGCCCTACAAAGAGGGCTTTTCCCATGAAAAAACTATAGCGATTATGAGAGAAATGGCAGAGAAAGGATTTATTGATGCTAAAATAACGGAGGACATCGGGGTAGAGTATGGCAGAGTGTAGTAGAGGAAGAAGTTTAGACTAAAGGATGAGAAGGCTGAAATTAAAGACAAGATTTTTCTTGTATCACACAGGAATTATATTATTGATTACAGCAGGGCTTGTAGGGTATATCTACAAAGTAGTTGTCAGTGAAATGAAAACGGAGGATGAGCAGCACTTTCAGCTTATCGCTCAGAAAACCACGGCTCAGTTGGATAGTTTTTACTATAATTTGGATCATACGGCAATGCAGATTGCCATGAATCCTGAGATTGTAGAAATTTTTCGTAATTTATCTGTAGAACAGGATGGAAATTATTTTAAGGATAACCCTGATGCAGGCAAGAAGGTAAAGCAGCTTTTGGAAACCTATAATATCAGGGGAAATGGGGAACTCATCGTTTTACTCTACAATCAACAGGGAGATTTTTGTCGGATTTTTGGCGAGAAATTTATTAACAGCAACAGTCTCCAATTTTTCTTAGGGAATGCATTTGAAGAAACCCGAAACTTTTTTGCCAGTGAGCAGGGGGAGGCTTTTTATAGAAGGCCACTGAAGAATATGTTGGACCCGAAGTCGGATCAGGAATGCCTGGCTGTAGTCAGACAGATTAGTGACTATTCTTCAGAGGAAACCTATGGATTTATTGAAGTTTGGGAGCCGGTTGAGCGATTGGAGGCAATCCTGTCGGATATCGGAGAGGAAAATTATGCAGATATTCTGGATTTGGAGGGAAACGTAATCTACACCAGTGCCGGGAAATCAGAATCCGTAGCCTATGATAATAACTATGAGATGAAGCTGTCCCTGGAGCATGCACCATATGTAGTACAATTCCACAAAAAGCCAATCAGATTAGAGCAGGAATTACAAAGGTTTTATATGATCCTGGCTTTGGTTGTGATCGCCATCATAGCTGTAGCACTGGCATGGGAGAGGATTATGTTTAAATACCTCTCCAGTCCGTTGATAGCTCTGGACAGTTCAATGAAATCCATTGCTATGGATAACCTGTCTGTGGAGATCGCCAATAAAAATTCAGAGGACATCGTGATTCGACTGGAAAATTCCTTCAATACGATGCTGGAAAAGCTAAGAAGCAGTATGCAGACGCAGATAGCAGCAAAAACCAATGAGGTAAAGGCTCATTTATTTGCGCTTCAATCCCAGATGAATCCTCATTTTCTGCACAATATTCTGGCGATTGTATCTATGGAGGCACAACTCGACGGAAATACGAAGATTCCTTATATTTGCAAGGAATTGGGAGGAATTCTCCGCTATACCTCGCAGATGGAAGATGGCTTCAGTACCATTAAAGAGGAGTGTGAAAATGCAAAAAGATATATGCTCTTAATGAAAGTCAGATATGAGGAGCTTTTTGAATATGAAATAAAGACGGATGAGACAGCCGAAGGAATCCGCGTCCCCAAACTGATTGTACAGCCTATTTGTGAAAATTGCTTCAGACATGGTTTTAAAAAGGTGGAGCCAATCTGGAAAATTTTTATTCATGCCTGGGTACATGAAAAGAAGTGGTACATATTGATACGGGATAATGGAGGAGGATTTTCTGAGGAGTTCCTGGATGAATTCCATTGTTTTACCCAAAAGCTGGATCAGGAGGAGGTAAAGGATATCCTGAACAGCATATCCATAGGAGGGCTCTGTATTCCGAATATCTATACCAGAATGAAGATAACCTATGGGAAGGATTTTATCTTTGAACTGCATAACGAAGATAAGGGAGCCTGTGTACTGCTGGGAGGTCGATGTGATGATTAAGGTATTAGTAGCAGAGGATGAGCTGCCGCTTCTTAGAGGGATAAGGATTATGATTGAACGGATTAATCCTGAGTTTTGCGTGGTCAAGTGTGCCTTAAATGGCAGGGAGGCCGTAGATTATCTAAAGGATAATCCCGTAGATGTAATTTTTACAGACATTAATATGCCCCTTTTGGATGGAATTGAATTAATGAAATTTACCCATGAAAACTATCCGGAAACAACGGTAGTGGCCATCAGCGGATATAATGATTTTCATTATGCACAGCAGGCTATCGAATATCAGGTAAAACGCTATCTGCTAAAACCCATCGTGATGGAGGATATGGAGGCTCTGATTGAGGAAATCCAAGCGGAGTATAATGAGCGTAATAAAAAGAAGGAAAGAGATAGACTGACAGAGGCCCTATACACAGGCCTTGGAGGAAATCTGAAGGAGGATATTCTAAAAGAAGGTACCGGCCTGAAACGACAGGGTAACGAAGAACTGATGGAACGGGTTGAGGTATATATCCGGGAGCATTTGACGGAGCCGATTACGGCAAAGGAGCTGGCAGCCGAATTTGGCCTGGTAGCACCTTATCTGGGAAAGCTGTTCAAGGACCATACCGGATATACACCCGGGCAATACATCCAGATGCTGAGAATCGAACATGCCAAATGTCTGCTTTCGGTTAATGAGGAGCTTTTGGCCAAGGATGTTGCAGGAATGGTAGGCTATTCCGATCCTGTTCATTTTTCCAAGCTGTTTAAAAAGAAGGTGGGTGTTTGGCCCTCTGAGTTTAAAGGAAAGAAGGGGGAGTAATCCCCCTATTTTTGATACCGCTTTTTTTCCGGCTGGGCTTTAAAGGTAGGATAACGAAAAAGCAAGGTTTTCAAGGCCTCCGGGTGGAAAGGAAAAAGAGGCCAGAAGTAGCTTTTTTTCCCAAATACGGGAGTGGTAAGCAAGGACAGAAGAATTAATGCCAAACCGATAAAAAATCCCCAGGTGGAAAAGAAGCCGGTAAGCAGAATCAAAAAGAAACGATACAGGCGGATAGCATCCGAAAGCTCTACACTGGGGAGGCTGAGAGTAGCTAACAGGGTGACGGCTCCATAGAAGATTACCTCTACACTGGCCCATTGCAGGTTGATGGCCATATCTCCAATCAGCAGGCCTCCCACGATGGAAAGGGCTCCGGAATAATCGGAGGCGGTATGGGCGGAGGCGTATTTAAATAAATCCAGCCCCAGTTCCACAAAAAGCAGGTAGATGAACAGAGCAAGGGGAGATACATCTGAGGTAATCATGGGATGAAGCACCTGCGGCAGCCAATCAGGATTTAAGGAAAACAGAAAAAATAACGGCATGAAAAGCAGGCTTACCAAAAGGCAGAGGAAACGTACCAGACGAAGGTAGGTACCCACTGCCGGACTGCGATAATAGTCCTCAGGACTCTGGGTAAACTGAAAAACGGTACAAGGCAGAACCAGAGCAAAAGGGGAATTATCTACCAGAAGCAGAATATAGCCTTCCGTAAGGTAGCTGCAGGCCACATCCGGCCGCCCGGTGAGATAAAAATCAGGCATGGGATGAAACATACTTTTTTTCACCAGAAGCTCCTTAAGGCTTTGTATCCCCATGGTCAGGGCGGAGGCAGAAAGGGTTTTCAGCTTGTCCTGTACCTGGGAGAGGAGATGGGGGTCACACAGACCCTCCATATAGGTGACAGCTACGTCAGTATGGCTTAGATTCCCCACAGGCTGAACGGCAAAGGTAAGCCGGCTGCTTCGCAGTCTGCGGCGAATCAGGCAGCAGTTGGTGACGATGGACTCCACGAAGCCATCCTTTGAACCCCGGATAACCTTTTCGGTGTCTGATTCCTCGGGGCCTCTGTCCGGATAGTCGCGGGTATCCAGAATCAGTCCTTGTCCGTAGTCACCCACAAGTAGTATGGCGGAACCTACTAACAGGGCATTGATCAGCTTTTGGAAGGAGGAAACAGCATCAACCTGGGTATAGAGGAACTGATTCATAATCTCATCCGGGATAGAATGACGGGGAGAAGTACTGACAGTATTGTCTTCAGGAAGACTGAATTCAGAAAGAATCTTAAGAATCAGCTCCTGATCACAAAGGCCATTCAGGCCGACGAAAAAGCAGGGAATATTTCCAAGGGTCAAATCCCGTATAATAAAATCGAAGCTTTTCTGCAGCGGAAGAAGCTGATGCAGACGAGCTTTATTTTTTTCCAGGGATGTGGCAAGAGAGTCAGAAGGGGACATAAGCATACCTCACACGTTTTTTCTTACGATTAGTATGCACCAAGGAAAAAGAGAATATACAAAAGGTCAGCTTTTTTGCAGTACAAGAAGAAGGGAGCCAATAAGGATGGCAAAATCCGAAAGGTTGAAGACGATTCTGTTGAGAGCCGGGAAGGGACTCTGAAAGGAAAAGTAATCCACCACATAGGCTCTTTTCAGCCGATCATAGGTATTGGAAAAAGCACCTCCCAAAAGCAGGGTAAGGCTCAGCTTTAACAGGCGATTTCCGCTATGGAAAAGAGTAAGGCAGAAAAAAACGGCAATCATTCCTGTAAGAAGCAGAGAAATGATTTTCAATAGCTTCCTATGGGATTCCATCAGGCTTAAAAAAGCGCCCCTGTTATGGTATCTGCGAAGCCGGATTTTTCCTTTTAGGATGAGAACCTCTTTCCCCTGGGGCAGCTTTTTTTCTGCATAGGTTTTCAGACCGTATTCCAGACCGACAAAAAGAATGACAAACAACAGATAAAGCATTGGATTTTCCTTTCTCTATACAAATATAGTGGCTGAATAAGGATAGTATATCGTACAAGTATGGTTTAATCCAGTGTACAAACAGAAAAAATTTTGATACAATCATAAAGAAATAAGAAAAATAAACAGAGAAGATGAAAAAAGAGGATAACCAATAAAGGCGATAAATCCGGGAAATTTGAGGGTAAAGGCAATGGATTAAGCAAAGATTGGAGGTTCAATGAAAATTTCGGCAAAGGGGCGTTATGCCCTTCAGGTGATGGTAGATTTGGCTATGCACAATACAGGAGAGAGCATTAAGGTTAAGGATATAGCCAGACGCCAGGGAATTTCAGAAAAATATCTGGAACAGATTATTAGTTTGTTAAACAAGGCCGGATACGTGAAAAGCGTGAGAGGTGCCCAGGGGGGCTATCATCTTGCCAAGGATCCTTCTCAATATACAGTAGGAATGATTCTCAGGCTGACAGAGGGAAATTTGAGTCCGGTAGCCTGCCTTGAGGATGAGGTCAATCAGTGTGAACGCTGTGATGAGTGTGAGACTCTGGATGTCTGGAAGAAGCTGGCGGGAGCCATTAACATGGTAGTTGATGGGGTAACCATAGCGGATCTGATGGAAAAGAAAAAATTCCGTTTGGGAGAGGGCGATGAATAGAATAAGGATAAAGAAAAACTGGTATGTTCTTTTTCTTGCATTTTTGTTTCTGCTGCAGTTTTTTGTTATGACGGCATGGGGAGAGCACAGCTTTGTGGCCATCCATGATAATCTGGACTTGTTTGTGGCGCATAATACCATGATGAAAAAAGGGGGAATTTTCTTTGCCCGGGGAGTGGATGCACCTATGCTTGGCGGAGTAAGCAGGGATGTTCTGGGCAGTGAGTTTTCTCTGTATAATCTTTTGTATATCTTTCTGCCTCCTTATGCCGCCTATTGTATGGCCTATCTACTGAAAATAGGGATTGGCTTTGGGAGCAGTATCCTCCTGGCCAGAGAGATTTATGGAAAAGACTATGGGGAATATAAAGAGCTGGTATGGCTGGTGGCAGCAGGCTTTGCCATGATTCCTGTATTTCCGGCTTACGGGATGGCCTTCACCTCCCTTCCCCTGTTGGTGGTTCTTTTAAAAAGAATTTATGAAAAGCCCAGGGGAGGATGGTATATCTTACTGTTTCTTTACCCCTGGATTTCTTATTTTTCCTACTTCGGCTTCTTTCTGCTGGGTTATCTGGTCTGCGCAGTGCTGATTCTTTGGATTAGGGATAAACGCTTTTCCATTCCCCTTGCAGCAGCCGTACCGGTTCTGGCTCTTGGCTATATGGTATGGGAGTATCGGCTGTTTAAGGAAATGCTTTTTGGAGATACGGTGACTATCCGCAGTACGATGATGAATGCAGAGGCAACCTTAAGTCAGGTTCTGGATAAAATACTGGAGGGACTGGTGAATCCGGTGTTCCATGCGCAGGATTCTCATGGCTATTTCATCCTGTGGGTGTGCCTTTTGGTGTGCCTGGCAGTTAATTTTAACCAGGTAAGGAAAGGGCAGAGAAAGAAAATCTATAGGGAGCCCATCAATCTGGTTTTTCTGTTTATTCTGTTTAACAGCTTGATCTATGGCCTTTATGAGTATAAGCCCTTTCGGGATTTGCTGGAGACCCTGCTTGTGCCGTTGAAGGGATTTCAGTTTAGCAGAACTCTGTATGTGAATCCCTTTTTGTGGTATGTGCTGTTTTTTCTCAGCCTGAAAAAATTATGGGACTTGGGGAAAACGGACAGGGGAGCATCACAAAAAGATATGCCTAAGAGCAGCCTACAAATGACAGGCAGAAAAATAGCCGGTACAATCGCGCTGCTGGGAACCCTGGTCTGCATGTTTGTTCCCCAGGTGTACAATGATTTTTACAGTAACTGCTATCATCATGCCTATGAAATTCTGAAAGGGGAAAAAAGCAGTCAGCTTTCTTTTAAGGAGTTCTATTCAGAGGAATTGTTTAATGAGATTAAGGAGGCCATTGATTATCAGGGAGAATGGGCAGCCGCCTATGGGATGCATCCGGCAGTTTTGGAATATAATGGCATTGCCACCCTGGATGGGTATCTGGGCATGTACAGCCAGGAATATAAGGAGAGATTTCGGGAAGTGATTGCTCCAGCATTGGAAAAATCAGAGGAATTCAGAACTCTTTATGATACCTGGGGAGCCAGGGCCTATCTTTATTCAGGAGCAGGAGAAAATACCTGGCAGCCGGTAAGAAAACTGATTTTACAGGATAACAGCCTGTATCTGAATCCACAGGCCTTTAAGGATATAGGAGGAGTTTATCTTTTTTCACGAATAGAGATAGACAACAGTGGTGAGTTGGGACTGAAGCTGGTAGGAGAATTTAGTACAGACTCCTCTCCTTATACCATATATGTATATGAATAGTAAAAAACACCGGGAGCTTTTTGGCAAAGCTTCCGGTGTTTTGCTTAGTCCACCTCTGCCACTTCTTCAGAAGAAGTTTCGTGGTATTCGGCTTCGGTATTCACGTTCCAGATATTGTCTTTATTTTTTGTACCACTGAGAATATTTTTCACCGTCTCAAAGGAAGTACACATGGAATGGTCGATGTTATTGTAACGATGCTGACCATTTCGTCCTACGCAGTAGAGGTTATCAATGGATTTCAGCCAGGCTACAAGGGTGTCCATCTCATCGTAGGTATCGAAGTAGGCAGGATAGGCCTTTTTCACCTTTTCCATATGGGTATCGATTACCTGATCTGCAGAATCAATAAGACCCAGATGAAGCATTTCCCTGATCCCTAATTTGGAGAATTCCTCCTCTGTCATGGACCAGAATTCATCTCCTTCAGTAACAAAATATTCCAGACCAACCCAGACTGTATGCTCCAAATCCTTGATCATATAGGGAGACCAGTTATTATAAATCTGAAAACGGCCCAGCTTTACCCTACGGTCCTGAACATAAATCCAACAGTCGGGAACAATATTGGAAACGGTACGGATATTGGTTTTGTTTACCAGATTGAGTTTATTAACCAGTACACCTAAAGTCATATAATCCCGATAAGGAAGGCCGGCAGCAATACGAGCCTCATTGGCGGGAACATCATTCATTCCGGCCACCAAATCCTTTATCGGCATGGAAGAGATAATATAGTCACCGCTTATGGTGTGCTCTTTACCATCCTTTTCATAGGTCAGAGAGGTAATCATATTATTTTTATCTTTGTGCAGTCCGATTACCTTAGCCTGCTTTAAAATGGTGCCACCCATACGTTCAATCTCAGCAGCAGTCACCTCCCAAAGCTGTCCGGGCCCCAGCTTGGGGTATTTAAATTCCTCAATCAGAGAGGTTTCTATTTTTCGATTTTTTACCTTAAAAATTTTACCGAATACGTCCTTCACAATGGCAAAAATGGAAAGTCCCTTGGTTCGTTGGGCACCCCAGGAGGCATCAATTTCACTGGGATGGCGTCCCCATAAATTTTCGGTATAGTATTCGAAGAACATGGAGTAGAGCTTGCGCCCAAAACGGTTAATATAAAAGTTTTCCAGATTATCCTCCGGCAGCTTGTGAACAAGGGAGGCCAGATAGCTAAAACCCACCTGAAGGGTAGTGACAAGACCAAAATTCCTAAAGGTTTCGGGCTTTAGTGAAATAGGATAATCATAAAATTTATCGTTAAAATAAATTCGGGAAACCCGGTGTCTGGTCAACATAACCCGATCTTCCTTTTGAGGGTCAGGGCCACCCGCAGACAATCGGCCGGGACGATTTAACAAAATATCATCCAAGGTGGGGGCACCCTGCATGGGAAGAAGCCTGTCCCACCATTCATTGACTTCCGGAATTTTGGAAAAAAAGCGATGACCGCCCATATCCATCCGGTTACCGTTATAGTTTACCGTTTTGGAGATTCCGCCTAAGCAGTCACTTTCCTCAAAAACAATAACTTCAATATCTTTTCCCTGTTTTAATAGTTCGTAGGCGGCGGTAAGTCCGGCAGGGCCTCCACCGATGACAAGAGCCTTTTTCATTTGAAACTCCTTTCCTCTGTTGCCGGAGTGAGTTTATCTCTGCAATTAACCTTTATTCTAGCATGGAAAGGCTGCTTTGACAAATGGAAGTTTAAGGGTGGTAGACATCCACCACATAGCCGATTTTACTGTCCACATCGGATTCCTTTACCCTAAAGTTAGAATCCAGAAGGCCCAGGTATTCCACCTGCGTCTGCCCATTCTCTGAATAAATATGCTTTCTGGCAATAAAAATATTTTCATAGTAAATGACCACACAGAGCTCACCGTCAAGGCCTTCCCGATCTGCAGCAATAAGGAGGACATCATAGGGAGAAAAATATGGCATGTAGTGATCACAGGTTAACTCCAGTCCCAAAAAGACGTTAGCCTTTATGTGCTCCGGCAGATGGTCGATACACAAGGGCTCCATCATATTGGTCATTTTCAGAGAATTATTTCGCATGAAGGGTTTAATAACAGAAATAATTTTCTTTCCTTTTTCCCGATGGTTCAAGGCGATATCAATTTGGCGGTTGATAAACCAGCGTACCAGATATAGCTGATGCTCCGGCAGCAGTCGGCAGTTGGCGATATTCTTTAAGGTAACGGAGTCCACAGAATGGGAGCCGATAAGCTCGGATACCGTTACGCCCAGGGCACAGGCCAGTTTTTCAGCAGTGGAGATTTTACAGTCGGTAACCTTACCGTAAAGCAGTGATTTCAGCGTATCAATGGATACGGAGGAAGCATCTGCAATATTTTTAAGAGTAATATCAGGCTGGGCAACATACATAAGCAGGTTTTCACGAAGATTGTCTACCGGGTTGGTGTGATGTGACACCAAATGGAGGGATAATTTTTTTAATTTTTCGTTTTCCATAATGCTGACAGAATCCTTCTTTTACTGTTAAAATTTGAAAAAGGTCAAAATCAACCTTTTTTTACTAAGACAAAATTTTAACATTTTACTGGTGTATTGTAAAGTAGTAAAGTGGATAGCTTTTGTCTGAAACAAGATAACTTAAAACACATATCCATAGAATGTGAGGGACAGAAATGATAACAAATATAATGCCGGAAACGTACCAGGGGGAGAACATTAACTGTGAAAGTTGGACAGCGGAGAATATTTTGCAGCTATTCGACATACTGAGGGAAAACAAGGGATTAAAGCTGACCCTTTCCTTTGGTTATGAGGAAGCAGCGGTGATGACCAGGCAGACGCCGGAAATAGGACGATACCTTACCCGTCTGGGAATTGGCCGCCACCTGAATGGATTTTCTTTTTTAAAGACCGGTATCCGGCATTGTCTGGACAATCCGGAGGAATTGGAAAGTGTAACCAAGATTCTGTATCCGGCCATTGCCAGAGAGCATCAGACTACTGCAGGAAGAGTGGAGCATGGAATACGTCATGCGATTAGTCTGGCATGGGAGGAAAGAGACCGGAAGGAATGGGAAAAAATTTTTGGCTACCGGGCAGATTCCTCCCAGGGAAGGCCCACCAATACAGAATTTCTTGCCGCCATGGCAGACTATATTTTACTGGAATGGGGAATGTAGAGCCAAGCATTTACATAAGGGGAGAAGGGCGAGTAAGTCCTTCTCCTTATTTTTTTATGTTGTAATTTTTCTCCACCCATGATAGAGTAAACTTGTGACAAGACAGTTGTAAAGTATAATGGAAATGGAGAGGAAGATGAAAAAATACATAAAAGAAATTTTTATTGACGGATTAAGCGGCATGGCTACAGGACTTTTTGCCACATTGATTATAGGCACCATAATGGTACAGCTTGGAGGATTGTTTTCCGGAGGCCTGCAAGAAACTATGGTCATGATGGGGAAAATGGCCTCTGCCATTACCGGAGCAGGAATTGGCTGCGGAGCTGCACTTCGCTTAAAGGCGGCCCCTTTGGTGGTACTGTCTTCGGCTGCCGCCGGTATGTTAGGGGCTTTTGCCGGTAAGCTTCTGGCAGGAGGTATTCTGGTGGAGGGAGGTATTCTGTTAGCCGGACCGGGAGAGCCCTTGGGAGCCTTTTTGGCTGCCATATCCTGTATTTATATGGGGCGCCTGATCGGAGGGAAAACGAAGGTAGATATTCTGGTCACTCCCCTTTTTTGCATTACGGCAGGAGGGATAGTGGGACTGCTCTTAGGGCCTTCCATCTCCAACTTTATGCTTTGGCTGGGCTCCCTGATTAATTTGGGAACAAAGCAGGCACCTTTTTTAATGGGGATTATCGTTTCTGTATTAATGGGAATGATTTTGACCCTTCCCATCAGTTCTGCGGCATTGGGAATCATCCTGGGTCTGGAAGGGCTGGCAGCAGGAGCGGCAACGGTGGGGTGCTGTGCCAATATGATTGGCTTTGCAGTTGCCTCCTATAAGGAAAATAGGATGAATGGACTTCTGGCTCAGGGCCTGGGAACCAGTATGCTGCAGATTGGGAATATTGTAAAGAAGCCCATAATCTGGATTCCGGCCATCCTTACCAGTGCCATTTTAGGACCGCTTTCTACCCTGGGTTTTCATATGACCAACAATCCCACAGGTTCAGGAATGGGGACAGCGGGATTAGTGGGGCAGATCAATACCTATCAGACTATGGTAGGAGCAGGGGAAAAGCCCGGCAGTGTGTTGGTTAAAATCCTGCTTATCCAGATTCTTTTCCCCGCACTGCTCTCCTGGGGAATATCGCAGTGGATGCGAAAAAAGGGACTGATTAAGAAGGGGGATATGGAGCTGAACCTATGAGGCTTAAAAGCCATAAACCAGTGGGGAAGCTTTAGGGAACATGGATGCAGGTTGCAGATGATTAATCCATGATGTACAATGAACTACATAATAAATAAAAAAGGGCATCCGGCAGGGTGCCCTTTTAGAGAGACTTAGATGGGAGAGTAAAAAGGGGATGGAGAAGGAAAACATTTTGGCTTATGAAACAGTGGATATTGATTTAGCCACGAAGGAGCTGGTGATTATCGATCAGACTAAGCTGCCGGGCAAAACTGAGCTTATCCGGCTTAAGACGGCACAGGAAATCTGGGAGGCTATTTATCTGTTAAAGGTTCGAGGGGCACCGGCCATAGGTGTTGCAGCGGCTTTTGGCATCTATATTCTGGCAACGCAGATAGAGGCAGAGGATTTTGAGGGATTTTATGAACAGTTTAAAGCAAAAAAGGATTATCTGGATTCCTCCAGGCCTACAGCAGTAAATTTATCCTGGGCATTGAACCGAATGGAAAAGGTCTGTCTGGCAAACCGGGACAAGTATCATGGGGAATTATTAACGGCATTGGAGCAGGAGGCTCTTACCATCAAAAAAGAAGATACTCAGGTCTGTAAACGAATCGGAGAATATGGGCTCTCACTGGTAAAGCCGGGGGACGGGATTCTCACCCATTGTAATGCAGGCCAGTTAGCCACCAGTAAATATGGCACTGCCACTGCGCCCATCTATCTTGGTCAGGAAAGGGGGTATGCATTCAGAGTTTTTGCTGATGAAACCAGACCTCTTTTACAGGGGGCCAGAT
>JBJELR010000177.1:0-2602 GCA_051879255.1 Lachnospiraceae bacterium
GGCATGAATGGTTCTGTTTCTCCTGGTTACCGCAAATCGGGATTCCATAATCTCTCCATCCCGCAGCACATTGTCTGACACCAGAATTCCTCCTTTGGGAAGCAGGCGGACAACCTCAGGGAGAAAATGAATATACTGACCCTTAGCTGCATCCATAAAGATAAAATCATAGAATCCTTCCAGTCCCTTCAATGCCTCAGCCGCATCTGCCTCCAAAAGGGTGATCTGCTGTTCTTTTCCTGCCCGGGCAAAATTGGTTTTTGCCAGAGGAATTCTTTTCTCATAATTTTCAATGGTAGTAATTCTACAGTCCGGGCTTACATATTCACTCATAAAAAGCGCTGAAAACCCTATGGCAGTTCCTACTTCCAGAATATGTTTAGGCTCCTTCATGGTCAGAAGCAATTTTAACAGGCTTTGCATAGCCGGTCGAATAATAGGAACCTCCATCCTCCTGGCTTCTTTTTCCAGTTCTCTAAGAAATACACTGCTGCCACAATCCAGGGAATCAATAAAGGTAGCCATTCTGGGGTCAATAATCATGGAGTCTCCTCTTTGCTTGCCATGATTTTCATCATTTCCTCCGTAGTCATAGAGGTATTTAACTCATAAGTACCGGGCTGCAGTTTGCCCTTATATTCCGAAAGCATTTCCTGAACCACAAACAAACCGCTGTCCCGAATAAGCCCTTTCTTTTCCAGCTCTTTTCCAATCTCCTTTGCCGTACTTCCCTTCGGAATGGTCACATGAACCGCCCTTCCGCTTCCAACGGTTACAGGAGGCTCATTAAATACTCTCTGTCCATACTCATATGCGGTAACAGAACCTTTGTATACCAACATGACAATAATAATTGCAAATACCACCTTGAACGCGGAGGCAAATATGGATACTACTATCTCCTTTGAATTCATGCTTCCTCTCATTCTGCCCTTACAGGCCAATTTCCTTATAACAGATCCATATCAATATCAACTACATCTGTAATTGCGGCATTAATTTCCTGAATTCGACGACAGACCTCCAGCTCTGCTGCCAGATACTCCCGTACTACGGGCTCCTCTTCAAAATTTTTGAATTCCTTTTCAAGCTCATCTATCTTCTCAAACAGATCATCACCATCATAATTCTGAAATTCAAAACGGCGTTTCCTGAATTCATTAATCCGCTCCGTCAGCCCCGGATACTTTTTTACCCGTTCCTTTTGGCACTCATAGTCCTGAAATGCCTCACTGGATTTTAAAGCCTCCAAAAGCTGCTCCAAAGCCTGTTTTATTTCCATGCGAGCAAACTCCTTCTATACTTCCAGAATAATAGGGAGAATCATGGGACGCCTTTTGGTTTTTTTCCACACATAGTCCCCCAGTACATCCTTTATCCCTGCTTTTATTTTACCCCAATCGGTAATTCTTCTATCCAGATAACCCTCTACTGTATCATACATCAGGTTTCTTGCTTCCTCCATCAGCTCGTCGGATTCTCTAACGTATACGAATCCTCTGGAAACGATATCCGGGCCGGAAACCAGATAGCCATTTTCTCTGTCCAGACCGAGTACCACAATCATAATTCCGTCCTCGGCCAGATGCTGCCGGTCTCTTAGGACAATATTCCCCACATCACCTACACCAAGACCATCTACCAGAATATCTCCTACCGGTACCTTTCCGGCAACCCGGGCTTTTTCACTGTTCATCTCCAGTACCTCGCCGGAGGAAATAATAAAGATATTTTCCTTAGGTACACCCAGATCCATAGCCAGTCTGGCCTGTGCCTTCAGATGCTTGTACTCTCCATGCACCGGAATGGCATACTGTGGCTTTACTAAAGAATAGATCAGCTTAATTTCTTCCTGGCAGGCATGACCGGATACATGGGTATCCTGGAAAATCACCTCTGCACCCAGACGGGATAAGTCATTAATTACTCGGGTAACCGCTTTCTCATTTCCCGGAATAGGGCTGGAGGAAAAAATAATGGTATCTCTGGGCCCAATAGAAATCTTACGGTGCATATTGCTGGCCATTCGGCTCAGGGCCGCCATGCTCTCTCCCTGGCTTCCGGTGGTAATAATTACGGTTTTCTCATCCGGATAGTTTTTTAGCTGCTCAATCGTAATCAGCGTGTTATCCGGAATCTGGATACAGCCCAGCTTGGAAGCCGTTTCAATGATATTGACCATGCTTCTGCCTTCAACCACCACTTTACGGCCAAACCGATAGGCTGAATTGATGATTTGCTGTACCCTGTCAACATTAGACGCAAAGGTAGCAATAATGATTCTGGTATTGGGGTGTTCCGCAAAAATAGTATCAAAGGTTCTTCCCAGAGTACGCTCTGAGGGAGTAAATCCTCGTCTTTCCGCATTGGTACTGTCACACATCAGTGCCAATACACCCTTCTTCCCTAATTCTGCAAAACGCTGTAAATCAATGGCATCACCAAATACCGGTGTATAATCCACTTTAAAGTCTCCTGTATGGATAACTACTCCCGCAGGTGAATAAATAGCCAGTGCAGCGGCATCTACAATACTATGATTAGTTTTGATAAATTCAATCCGAAATTCTCCCAGATTGATGGACTGGCCGAACTTGACCAC
>JBJELR010000178.1:0-2598 GCA_051879255.1 Lachnospiraceae bacterium
TATTCACATAAGAGCTTCTCCTATACCAGAATAATTGCTCCTTATCTTCCATTCCCTGAGCGGAAAAAATTGCTCTGGCCTGATCTAAAGGGTAGGCTTTTTTATGAATAGGGAGGTTAGCTTCCACCAGCTCCTTCATCCTTTTTTTGATTTTTTCTACCAGTTCCTTTTCTGCCCTGAACTCTCCTTTTACTGAACAATAAAGAGCAGACCCCAGAGAAAACTCTACCTTTATTTCTCCCTTTTTAGAGCTTCCCACCAAATCGTTGATTGCTTTAACTAAAAGCAGAGTTGCACTTCTTACATAGGTACTGTAGCCAATTTTATCTTTTCTGGTGATAAATTCGATATTGACACCATCTTTTTGCAGGGATTTATGCAGTTCCTTAATCTTCCCATCTTCTATGACCAGAACAATGGTGCCCTGAAAACTATCCTGAAATTCTTCTACTATCTGTTCAAAACTGGTTCCCTGGGGGTATTGTCTCTTTTTTCCGTTAACCTTAACTGTCAGCATGGCTGTCTCCTTGTTCCCTCTCTTATCAAATCGTTTGAAAGGGTGCTTCTTCTGCGGCGATACGGATTTCAACCTCCGAAAGCTCCCGTTTCAGTACTTCCTCCATATAAGAGGAAAAAATCTTTTCCAGACCGAAATGTCCTGCATCAATTACGGCCAAGCCCTGTTCTATGGCATCCAGACCATCGTGGTGTCCTATGTCTCCTGTAATCAGTACATCTGCTTCCTTGGCCAATGCCTTATTCATGTAGCTTTTTCCCGAGCCGGGCACCAGGGCCGCCTTTTTAATCACTTTATCAGCGGGGCCAAACAACCGTACGCTTGGCAGCTTACAGCATCGTTTCACATATTCTCCACATTCCTTAAGAGTCATTGTATGGGGAAGGCTGCCGATTCGTCCAATCCCCTCCATAGCAATATCATCCTGGAAGGTGGCATCCAGTACCTGACATTTCACCAGCTCAAGCTGGTCGGCCACTGCATCCGCCATTCCCATCACATCGAAGTTGGTATGCATACAAAAACAGGCAATATCCTCTCTGATCAGCCGATAGACTCTTTTTCCAATGAAATCATCCTCTGTCACAGACTTCATCCCGGAAAAAATCAGGGGATGATGAGTAATCAGCATATCTGCCGGCCATTGACAGGCCTGACTGACCACCTTTTCCGAAGGATCCAGGGCCAGAAGAATCCGTTTAACTTCCTTATCTGCCCGCCCTGTTAAAAGTCCTACATTATCCCAGCCTTCGGCATAAAAGGAGGGTGCCAGCTTTTCCAGGCACTCTATCACTTCTTTACACTTCATCCCTAAACCACTCCAATCCCTGTCGTATTTTTGACAGCATTTCTTCTATTTCTTTCCGCCGTCTAATGCTTCCCTCTGAGGTCTGCTGCTGCAATTCCTGTAATATGCTTCCATACAGTCCTTCCTCCTTGGTAAGAAACTGTTTAAGAACCGGATGCCCATCCTTTAACAGATGCTCCCCAAAGCAGTCAAAAAGCTCCTGTCTTTGCGGTTTTTCCTGGTGGCACTGCTGTCTCTGATTTTCCTGCTTTACCACCTTCATCATGGGATAAAACTTACCCCCCTCCAGTACCATATCCTCTGCCACAATCCTACACCCGATTTGGCGTATAAATTGACGAACCAACGATATTTCCGACTGAGGCTGCAGGACAAATTCCTTCATGGCCAGAAATTTATCCAGACTTCCCTCTATAATGCGTATCATTAATCTTCCGCCCATTCCGGCTAAAAGGGCAGCCTCCACTTCCAGCCTCTGCCCTTTACGGGAAGGATTAAATCTCAATTCTGCAGCCCCATCGGATAGTCTGGTTTCAATGTATGTAGAAAGCCCCTCGCTGTCTATGTGCTCCCTAGCTCTTTCCAAAGGTCCCCGGTTCACATCCATGGCAATGCAATACGGCGCCCTTCCACTTTTTACCAGATAAATGGATAAAAACCCATGATCACAGCCAATATCCGCAACGGAAAGTCCCTTCGTTAGCAGGTTGGCTGCTGCCTGTAAGCGTTTCGATAATTCCATCTTAATCCAAATAATCCTTTAATTTACGGCTCCTGCTGGGATGACGCAGCTTTCGCAGGGCCTTCGCCTCAATCTGGCGGATACGTTCTCTGGTAACCTTAAATTCCTTACCCACTTCTTCCAGCGTCCTTGCCCGTCCATCATCTAAACCAAATCTGAGCCGAAGCACCATCTGTTCTCTTTCAGTCAATGTACCAAGCACCTCCACAAGCTGTTCCTTTAACAGGGTAAAGGCAGCCGCATCTGCCGGTACAGGAACATTATCATCCTGAATAAAATCACCCAGATGGCTGTCTTCTTCTTCACCGATAGGCGTCTCTAAGGACACCGGCTCCTGGGAAATTTTAAGAATTTCCCTAACCCGTTCTACCGGCATATTCATGGCTTCGGCAATTTCTTCCGGACTGGGTTCTCTCCCCAGCTCCTGCAAAAGCTGTCTGCTTACCCGAATCAGCTTATTGATGGTTTCTACCATATGCACCGGAATACGAATGGTTCTGGCCTGATCCGCAATGGCTCTGGTAATGGCCT
>JBJELR010000179.1:0-2587 GCA_051879255.1 Lachnospiraceae bacterium
AAATCAAGACCATCGGTGTTTTGACCAGCGGCGGAGATGCTCCCGGTATGAATGGGGTTATACGGGCAGTGGTGAGGAAGGCTCTTGCCCAGGGGGTTGCCGTAAAGGGGATAAAAAAAGGCTACCAGGGTCTTTTAAATGAAGAAATCGTTGAGATGCAGGCAGCCAGTGTATCAGATATTATTCAGCGGGGAGGAACCATTCTGGGGACTGCAAGATGTAAGGAATTTACCACAGAGGAAGGCCAGAAGCGGGGAGCAGATATTTGCAGAAAGCATGGTATTGACGGTATTGTGGTGATTGGCGGAGACGGCTCCTATAAGGGGGCACAGGCACTGGCCAGACAGGGAATTAATACCATAGGGGTTCCCGGAACCATCGATTTGGATATTTCCTGTACAGAATATTCCATTGGCTTTGACACTGCGGTAAATACTGCCATGGAGGCTATCGATAAGGTCAGAGATACCTCCTCCTCCCATGAACGTTGCTCTATTATCGAGGTTATGGGTAGAAACGCAGGCTATCTGGCATTATGGTGTGGAATTGCCAATGGAGCAGAGGACATTCTTTTACCGGAAAAATATGATTATAATGAGCAAAATATCATTAATAATATTATCCGTAATCGAAAAAAGGGAAAAACCCATCATCTGATCATTAATGCGGAAGGAATAGGTCATTCCACCTCTATGGCCAGAAGAATTGAGGCCGCCACAGGTATTGAAACCAGGGCAACCATTCTGGGCTATATGCAGCGTGGAGGAAGACCTACCTGTAAGGACCGCTATTTTGCTTCTATTATGGGGGCTTATGCGGCAGATCTTCTATGCAGTGGTAAAAGCAACAGGGTGGTGTGCTACCAGCAGGGAGAATTTGTGGATTACGATATTGAAGAAGCATTAACCATGCAGAAAGAAATTCCGGAATACGAATATCAGGTAAGCAGACTGCTGTCCGGAAACTATTGATTGCAGGCGGCTGGCGCATCTGTGCCGGCCGCTTTTTGGCAGGAAAAATAGCTGCCCAGGCTGTTTTAGTCAGCAGAAGGGAGAGAAGAAGGTGATTACGGCACCAACCAACCAGAAGGTAAAAAATTTATCCAATCTAATGCGAAAAGGGAAGGTAAGAAGGGAGCAGAAGCTGTTTGTTGCGGAAGGCATCAAGATGTTTCAGGAGGCTGATTTGACCAGAATACAGGAGGTATATCTTGCCAAATCCTTTTGGGATAAATTGGAAAAAGGAGACGAAAAAGAAATGAAAAAGAGACTGTCAGCCTGTTCGGTGGAAATTTTGGCAGATACTCTTTTTAGCAAAGTTTCCGATACACAGACTCCCCAGGGAATTCTTTGCGTAATGAGGCAGTATCATTATGAACTAGAGGATCTGTTGAAGAAAGAAAACCCACTGCTTTTGTTAGTAGAGGATATTCAGGATCCGGGGAACCTGGGAACCATGCTTCGCACCGCCGAGGGAGCGGGGGTGGATGGTGTAATCATGAGCAGGGGGACAGCAGATATTTATAACCCAAAAACCATTCGATCCACTATGGGCTCTGTGTATCGGATTCCCTTTCTTTATACCGATGATTTACGTGGCAGTATAGCACTTTTGTCGGAGAGAGGAATCCACGTTTATGCAGCACATTTACAGGGAAAAAAGGCCTATGATGAAGAAAATTTCCAGACAGGCTGTGGCTTTTTGATTGGCAATGAGGGGAATGGACTGCGGGAGGAAACGGCCCTGGCTGCGGGAGGCCTTGTGAAAATTCCCATGGAGGGAAAGATAGAGTCCTTAAATGCAGCCATTGCCGCTTCGGTGCTTCTTTTTGAGGCGGCCAGACAGAGGAGGCTTGCGGCTATTGATAAAGGCTGAAAAGCTGTTTTCAGGGAAAAATTAAGAAATGGGGGTAAAAGGTTAAGAATGAAGCTGGGATTTATTGGTGCAGGAAATATGGCAGCCGCTATTTTAGGAGGTGTGTTAAAGGAAAAGCTCTGCGAGGGCGAAGATATTCTGGTCTCCAGAAGAAGTGAAGAACCCCTAAAAGCGCTTAAGGAAAAGTATGGAGTCCGGATTACTACCGTTAATGCTAAGGTGGTGGAGTGGGCTGAGGCTCTGTTTCTGGCAGTAAAGCCCCAGATGTTGGCTGGGGTCATTGAAGAAATCAGGCCTTTTTTGCGTAAGGAGCAGTTAGTAATCAGTGTGGCAGCAGGAAAGACGCTGGCCTGGCTGGAGGAGGAATTCCATTGTCCCATTAAGCTGATTCGTTCCATGCCCAATACACCGGCTCTGGTGGGAGAGGGCTGTACTGCTTTTTGTGGAAATTCCAGGGTAGGGGAGGCGGATTATGAATTGGCATCCCGGATATTTGACTGCTGCGGAGTATCCCATCAGGTGGAGGAGAGGCTGATGGATACGGTGGGGGCTCTTTCGGGCAGTTCTCCGGCCTATGTATTCATGTTCATGGAGGCTATGGCAGACGCGGCAGTGGCAGGAGGAATGCCAAGAGCCCTGGCATACCGTATGGCAGGACAGGCAGTATTGGGAAGTGCAAAATTAATGTTGGAAACCGGAGAGCATCCGGGGG
>JBJELR010000180.1:0-2574 GCA_051879255.1 Lachnospiraceae bacterium
AGAGCAACGGCCTTCTAAGCCGTGGGTCGGGGGTTCGAATCCCTTCGAGCACGTTTGAGATATGGATAAGACAAGCCGGTTGGCTGCATCATATACTTATCTCACATATGGTGGGTATGGCGCAGTTGGCTAGCGCGCCAGATTGTGGCTCTGGAGGCCGAGGGTTCGAGTCCCTCTATCCACCCTTTGCCAGGCTTTTGGCAAGTAGTTTTTCCAGGTTAAGCTTGGTGTATATTGGGCTATCGCCAAGCGGTAAGGCACAGGACTTTGACTCCTGCATTCGCTGGTTCGAATCCAGCTAGCCCAGTTTTAAATTTTATATGGGCTACTAGCTCAGGTGGTAGAGCACTTGACTTTTAATCAAGTTGTCCCGGGTTCGAGTCCCGGGTGGCTCATTCAAAAAGAAAAAGCATCTCGTTTTTATCGAGATGCTTTTTTTATAAATAATTAATTGTAAAATGTGCTTTTCCGTCCTTATCAAGTTCCATAATGACAAAGGAAGGACGCCTGCCCTCCTGTCTTGGATAGGTAAGACTTCCGGGATTCACCGCTATCACATCATCATCTATATCCACTACCGGTCTGTGGGAATGGCCGTACATCACAATGTCCACTCCTCTTTCCTTTGCTTCCCGCTTGATATGTTCATTGCTCATGGACACATAAAAATTATGTCCATGAGTCAGCCACACTCTGTACTTCCCGATATTAAATTCCTTCTCCCGCGGAAGATCGGAAAAGAAATCATTATTCCCGGTTACCATCTGTACAGGACAGCCTGCACTCTCCGCGATCAGATATTCACTGCCTTCAATGTCCCCGCAATGAACAAGCATATCAATGGGTTTTACTTTTTCGACCACTTTTAAATAGTTCTCATTATGACGATGGGTATCACTAACAATCAACACTTTCATGGATTATCCTCTAACGTTCTTCAAGTCTTTCTCTGATTGCACGCAATGCTTTTCCTCTATGACTGACTGCATTCTTTTCATCCTCAGACAATTCCGCTGTCGTTTTTCCAAACTCCGGGACATAAAAAATAGGATCATAACCAAAGCCGCCCTCGCCCTTTTCCTCGTAACCGATTCTGCCTTCTATGATTCCCGTTGCAGTGTCCACTCTTCCGTCCGGCATTGCCGCTGCAATGGCACAAACAAATCGGGCGGTACGTTTTTCCTCCGCCACTCCCTCAAGACGTGCCAGCAAATTTGCATTTTTTACATGATAAGAAGTATCTTCACCCAGATACCTGGCTGAATAGATTCCCGGTTCTCCATTCAGATAATCGATCTGCAGTCCGGAATCATCTGCAAGAACGATCGCCCCCGGTACTACCTCGGAAACGGCTTTTGCCTTAATGACTGCATTCTCCTCAAAGGATGCACCGTCCTCCGTTATTTCTATATCGATTCCGGCTTCTTTCATGGAAAGAATTTCCGTCTCTTCCCCTTCTATTTTCAAATTTGCCAGTATCTTTCGAACTTCACGCATTTTCCCCTGGTTACCGGTTGCAAAAATTATCTTACGCATTTTTTCTTCCTTATATTAATTAATGCCTTTCAGCATATATTTTTGTAATAGCATCATAAATTCCTGTTGCAATCTTATCCTGATATTCGTCACGCGAAAGCAATATCGCTTCCTGGGAGTTACTCAGATAACCCACCTTAATGGTTGCAGCAGGAACGGTAAGCTTTTCAAGCACTACGTCCTTTTCTCCCGCGCTGACAAGCCCAAGGGCTTTTCCCTTCACAGAAGTAGTCACTTCCCTTTCCAGACAATCAGCCAGCTCTATGTTGCCAAAGCTTGGGATAAAGTAATCACCGTTATATACGGCTGTGATACCGTAAACCCCCGTATCCTTCGCTTCATTCACTTCAATTCTGATATACATATCAGCCTTCGTTTCATTCCCAAGAGCTATCCTGTCTTCTTCCTGAGAATTCACATCATCCATTCTGGTATAATATGCTTTGATGTCACTTTCATCCAGTTTTACTTTCAATTTTCTGGCGATTTCCAAAGCGATATCTTTTTCTGCCTGCGTTTCTGTAAAAATGCCCTTTGCATCACCTCCACCGGCCGGATCGATGACAATGATCTTATCATAAACCTCTCCCGGTGCAAGAAAGCTGATATATAAATTTTCATTTTCTAAAATAGTACGGCATTCATAAATTCCTGTCAACCGGAAATTAAGCGCAATTCCCTCTTTTCTGTTCTCAAAAGTCCCTTGTTCAATCGCTTCCCTGTTTCCGGAAATAGAATTTTACTCATAAAAATCTTTTTCGGTGGACGGCACAAAGATCCATAGTTCCTTATCCATATAATGGTTTTCTATCATTATATCATCTGCTTTGCAGCCTTCCGGAAGCGGTATCCTCAAATAGCTGCTGTCAGCCTCCCCAAGCTGAAAGGTCAGATTTCTTTTGGCATCTTCCGCGGTTCCATCTTCCTTTGCCACCGTGACCTCATTTACTTCATCCTGGGCTACGCCCTCAATGGTTATCACTTTGCTAACAGACAAATAAATGATGATTCCCATGGAAATGACAAAGAAAATTACAG
>JBJELR010000181.1:0-14559 GCA_051879255.1 Lachnospiraceae bacterium
AGTTATTAGAAGCAGGTGTTCATTTTGGACATCAGACCAGAAGATGGAATCCTAAGATGGCTCCTTATATTTTTACGGAGAGAAATGGGATTCATATCATTGACTTACAGAAGTCAGTAGGTAAGGTTGATGAGGCATATAAGGCGGTTGCAGATATTGCAGGCTCAGGCGGAACCATTCTTTTTGTGGGTACAAAAAAGCAGGCTCAGGATGCAGTAAAGACAGAGGCAGAGCGTTGTGGAATGTATTATGTGAATGAAAGATGGTTGGGTGGTATGCTGACCAACTTTAAGACTATTCAGTCCAGAATTGAGCGTCTGAAGGCCATTGAAACCATGGCAGAGGATGGAACCTTTGATGTTCTTCCCAAGAAGGAAGTTATTCAGTTAAAGAAGGAATGGGAAAAACTGGAAAAGAACCTGGGTGGTATTAAAGATATGACCAGAGTTCCTGATGCTATTTTTGTAGTGGATCCTAAGAAAGAAAAGATTTGTGTTCAGGAGGCTCACAATCTGGGTGTTACCTTGATCGGTATTGGTGATACCAACTGTGATCCTGAAGAATTGGATTATATCATTCCCGGCAACGATGATGCAATCAGAGCTGTGAAATTAATCGTATCCAAGATGGCAGATGCTGTTATTGAGGCAAACCAGGGCGAGGCTGTTTATATGGAAGAAGCAGTAGCTGAAGCTACTGATATTGAAGAAGTAGCGGTAGCTGAATAAAGAGATTAGACAACTTGTGCAGAAGTGGTTAAATCCCACAGAATGGAGGATATAATGGCAATTACAGCAGCAATGGTAAAAGAATTAAGAGAAATGACCGGTGCAGGGATGATGGACTGTAAGAAGGCACTGGGAGAAACCAATGGAGATATGGATGCGGCAGTTGAGTTTTTGAGAAAGAACGGTCAGGCCAAAGCAGAGAAAAAGGCAGGCAGAATTGCAGCAGAAGGTCTTTGCCGCGTTATTGTTGAAGGGAATACAGCAGCAGTTGTAGAGGTTAACTCTGAAACGGACTTTGTAGCTAAGAATGAGGAATTTCAGAACTTTGTTCATGCGGTGGCTGTACAGGCACTTAAATCTGATGCAGCTGATATGGATGCGTTTATGGCAGAAAGCTGGAATGCAGACAGCAGTAAAACCGTAAAGGAAGCCTTGGTAGAAAAGATTGCTGTAATTGGAGAAAATTTAAATATCAGAAGATTTGAAAAGCTGGTTACCGATGGCTGTCTGGTTTCTTATACCCATGGCGGTGGCAGAATCGGTGTTATTGTAGAAGCAGCTACTGATGTAGTAAATGATGAAATAAAGGAATGCCTTACCAATGTGGCAATGCAGATTGCTGCTTTGGCACCTAAATATGTCAGCAGAGAAGAAATCGATGCAAGCTACATCGAACATGAGAAAGAGATTTTAAAAGCTCAGATTATGAATGACCCTAAGGAAAGCCAGAAACCGGAAAAGGTTATTGATGGCATGATTACCGGCCGTATCAATAAAGAGCTTAAGGAAATTTGTCTTGTGGATCAGACTTATGTAAAGGCAGAGGATGGAAAGCAATCAGTAGGCCAGTATGTGGCTTCTGTTGCTAAAGCTACCGGTGCAAACCTAAGTATTAAGCGTTTTGTACGTTTTGAAACCGGTGAAGGAATTGAGAAGAAGAATGAAGATTTTGCAGCCGAGGTTGCAGCTCAATTAGGTTGATTATTTTAGAATGAAAATAATTCAGGGGAGAGGTGGGGAGCCATTTCTCCCCTGAATCGTATGCAAAGACGAGAGAAGAAGGCGTAATCTTATTAGAGCAGTAGAACAGGCGGCCTGTTCTATGCTGGGGAATTAGAATATTCGTATTTCAGGAGGTATACGTTTTATTCTACATAGGAGGAGAAAGGGACGATGAAAGGGACGATTAACAGGCTTAGTATTAAGCAGAAGCTCCATTTGGGATTTGGACTTATTATTTCTATCATGGCTGTCATTTCTATAGTAGGAAGCTTAGGAATTTTTATTCTGAACAATAATCTGGAGAAATATGTGAATCAAATCAATAGGGCAGATACTGCTATTCGAATATGCCGATTAAATGTGAATATAGCGGCCAGAAACATTCGTGAAATGGCATTAAGTACGAATACGTCTAAATATGCAGATTATCGGGATGATGTAAGTAACGTGCTTACCGAAGTAAACACTTACCTGACTGTTTTGAAGGAATCCAATGTAATTCCGGTGGAACTCTATGAGAACTATGTTTCAGATGTTACATCATGGGCAGAAGTCGGTTGGGAGATTATGGACAAGGTTGAAGCCGGCAAGAAGGGAGAGGCCGTTGAACAGATTTTTAACGAATGTGTACCGGCATTGGATCGATTGCTTGCAACCTCCAATGAATTGAACATAATCACTGCCCAGGCAATGGAAAGAACAGAAGGGACAAGCAAGGTAATTTATTACGGTAGTTTAATGAATAATAGTCTTCTTTTGATTGTTTCTGTTATTCTCGGAATTAAAATCAGCCGAAGAATTGTGAAGGATGTGGTTAATCCTCTGGAAGAAATTGAACGGGCTGCAAAAGAATTGGGAGAAGGCAATTTACACGTAAATCTGCAGTATGAATCACAGGATGAGATGGGCCGTGTAGCGGGCAGCCTGAGAAACGCCTTTACTTCCTTACAAGGCTATATCGATGAAATTACCAGAGCCATGTCAGAGTTTGCACAGGGTAATTTTGACTGTCAGCCGGAGACAGACTGGAAAGGTGATTTCGAAGCAATATCGGATTCCTTCTGGGCCTTTGAAAAAAGCATGGCAAATATGGTAACCAGTATGCAGGGAGTGGCTGAGCAGGTGGAAAGCTCTGCAACTCAGGTATCAGAAAGTGCAATCAGTCTGGCACAGGGAGTAACGGATCAGGTAGCCATTATTGAGGAACTGGCGGCTACCATTGAAACGGTTTCTGTGCAGGTTTCTCAAAATGCACAAAATGCGGAAGGAATCAGTGAAGAAGTAGCAAATGTGGGTCGAGAAATTATTAGCAGCAATGAGAAGATGCAGGAAATGGTAAGCTCTATGCAGGAAATCGATAGTTCTTCCCAAAAAATCAGTAATATTATTGCTACTATTAATGATATTGCCTCTCAAACTAACCTTCTTGCCCTTAATGCTTCTATTGAGGCAGCAAGAGCAGGTGAAGCAGGCAGAGGCTTTGCAGTAGTGGCGGACCAGGTTTCGGTATTGGCAGCTCAGAGTGCAGAGGCAGCAAAGGAATCCACTGCATTGATTGAATCGTCGGTAGCTGCTGTGGCAAAGGGAATTGTTATTGCCGATGAGACAGCAAAGCAGTTGGAAAATGTTGTGGAGATGTCGCATACCATTACGGATGAGGTACATAGTGTGGCAGTAGTATTGGATGAGCAGGCTCAGGCATTTAGCCAGATTAATGAAGGCGTTGAGCATATCGGGGATGTGGTTCAGTCCAATTCAGCAGCCAGTCAGGAATGTGCGGCAGCCAGTGAAGAAATGAACAGTCAGGCGACCACACTGGAAAATCTAATGCATAAATTCAGGGTTGGAAATTTTTAAGCAGTAATAAAATAGGAATAAAGGGACAGACTGTCGATTAGTGAATTGCTTTCTAAAGGAAGGATAAATTGTTCACTGGGGTTTTCCAACAGGAGAATCCGGCAGTCTGTTTTCCTGTAGGATTTTCCCTGGCAGGAAGGAACAGAAATCAAGCTGAGAAAGGAGAAGATTGCTAAATGAGCAAGGTAGTAGAGCGTTTTTTGCAGTATGTTAGAATTGATACAAGGGCAGATGAAAACCAGACCACCTTCCCCAGTTCCTTAAAGCAAAAGGAATTGGGAAAACGCTTAGCTGAGGAATTAAGACAACTGGGAGCAGACAAAGTAGATTTTGATGAGGAGTATGGCTATGTCTATGCACTTATTTCGGCTACGGATCAGGGAAAAAGTAAAAAGACGCTTGCGTTTATTTCCCATATGGATACTGCCCCCGACCTTTCGGGAGCAAATGTGAAGCCACAGATAATCAGGGACTACGATGGGAAGGACATTGTATTGAATGAAGCAGAGGGAATTCTCCTCAGTCCGAAAAAGTTTCCGGAGCTTTTAGGATATGTGGGAAAGAGTCTGATTACCACAGACGGCACCACTCTTTTAGGGGCAGACGATAAAGCCGGGATTGCAGAAATTATGACTATGGCTGAAGAACTTTTGAAAAATCCACAGTGGGAACATGGGAATATTGCCATTTGCTTTACTCCTGATGAGGAGGTAGGAGCAGGAGTGGAACATATTGATTTAAAGCGTTTAGGAGCAGATTACGCCTATACGGTTGATGGAGGGGCATTGGGAGAGCTGGAATACGAAAATTTTAATGCGGCTTCAGCAACGATTACCATAAAAGGAGTAAATGTTCATCCCGGGATGGCAAAGAATAAAATGAAAAATGCGTCATTAATAGGTATAGAGCTGGAACAGATGCTTCCCCGGGAGCAGAAACCGGAATATACAGATCAGTATGAAGGCTTTTTTCATCTTACGGATATTTGCGGAAATGAAGAAGAAGCTCGCATGAATTATATTATTCGCGATCATGACAAAAAAAAGTTTGAAGAAAAGAAAAGTTACCTTACCTCCTGTGTAGCTTTGCTGAATAAAAAATATGGTAAAAACACGATTTTTCTTGAAATAAAGGACTCCTATTATAACATGGCGGAAAAAATCGTGCCGGATAATCTGTTTTTGGTTGAGAGGGCACAAAAAGCCATGGAGGAGCTGGGAATTATACCAAAGATTCAGCCCATTCGGGGAGGCACCGATGGGGCGAGGCTGTCTTTTATGGGGTTGCCCTGTCCAAATCTTTGTACGGGAGGACATAATTTTCATGGGCGCTACGAATACTGTTGTATAGAGTCCATGGAAATGGTTGTGGAACTATTAAAGAAACTGGCATTACAAAATGATTAAGAAAAAATGGAGGGAAGAAATGAAAAAATGGATATTATTGACTGGACTGCTACTTCTTATTGGCAGTATGACCGGCTGCGGTAAAAAGAAACAGGAGGAAACACCTGTAGAGAGTGGCCAGCCTCAGAACACACAGGAGGCAGTGGAAAGTCAGACAGTGGCAGAACAGGGAACCTTGGAGGAAGCTGGACTGGATGGGGAAACGGTAGGCCGGGTATTGCTTTTAGATTTTGAACAGCAGATAAAAGAAAATCCCAATTTGACTGCACAGGAAATGGCAGATCATCTTTTGACTAATCCCATTATTCAGTTCAGTCCGGCTACTATGGCTGTTGAAGAAGGGTTGCTGACCGGCTTTAATAATGCTGAAATTACGGGCTTTGAGGAAGGAGTAATGTTTGCTCCCATGATTGGGTCGATTCCTTTTATTGGTTATATTTTTACCCTACCGGAGGGAGCAGATGGAGATGCCTTTTTAAAACAGTTAACGGAAAATGCGGATCCCAGATGGAATATCTGTACAGAGGCAGATGAAACGGTAACCGGAAGAGCAGGAAATATGATCTTTTTTGTCATGAGTCCGGCTCAGTTTGGTTAAAGGTGACCTATGCTGTTTTCCAGTATTCCTTTTCTATTTTATTTTCTGCCGGTGCTGCTGGTAGTTTATTATCTGACTCCAAAGGCATGGAAAAACCTGGTTTTATTTCTGTTTAGTCTTTTATTTTACGGCTGGGGAGAGGGAAAGTATGTTTTTTTGATGCTGGGGATGATTTTTGTGGGTTATTGCTTTGCCTGCCTGATTCAGGCAGCTCATGAGAAGCAGAAGCAGCATTGGGCAGTTCTTTTCTTATTGCTTTCGCTGGTGTTGGATTTGGCTGTATTGGGGTATTTTAAATACGTAGATTTTTTTATTGACAATATCAATCGAATAACCGGATTATCCCGGCCTTTGCTGAAGCTTGCCCTTCCGGTAGGCATCAGCTTTTACACCTTTCAGTTGATGAGCTATACCATTGATGTTTATCAAAAAGAGGTAAAGGCACAGAAAAATCCGTTGCTGCCGGCTACCTATGTGGCCATGTTTCCACAACTGGTAGCCGGTCCCATTGTTCGTTATACCAGTGTGGAAAAACAGCTTAAGGAAAGAAAGATTTCACTGGAGGATGCTGCCTTGGGGATTCGGCGTTTTATTCTTGGTCTGTCCAAAAAGGTACTGCTTTCCAATACGCTGGGAGAATGCTGTGCTCTTTTTAAAGAGGCAGGAGAAAAGGATCTGCTGTTTTTCTGGATATATGGAATTTCCTTTATGCTGCAGATTTATTTTGATTTTTCCGGCTACAGTGATATGGCCATAGGTCTGGGGAGAATGCTGGGCTTTTCTTTTTCAGAAAATTTTTGCTATCCCTATGTGGCAAAAAGTATAACCGAATTTTGGCGCAGATGGCATATTTCCCTGGGCAGTTGGTTTCGGGACTATGTTTATATTCCTCTTGGGGGAAACAGAGTGAAAAAGGGAAGATGGCTGTTTAATCTGGCATTGGTCTGGCTGCTGACAGGGTTTTGGCATGGGGCCTCCTGGAACTTTATTCTCTGGGGATTGTACTTTGCCCTTTTTCTGATTCTGGAAAAGCTATGGTTAGGTACCTTGCTGAAAAAGTCAACTCTTTTTGCCCGAACCTATGTGCTTCTGACCGTATTAGTAAGCTTTCTGATTTTTGATGCCCAGACGATCAGTGAGGCCGTATTTAATATTAAGGGACTTGTGGGCCTTGAAGGAAAGGGGCTTATTTCGGTGGAAAGTCTTTATTATCTTAGAAGCTATGGGACAACCCTTTTGATAGCCGCCTTTGGAGCCACGCCCTTACCGGGCCTTTTGGTGGAGGGAATTAGAAGCAGAAAATGGGGAGAACGGCTTATGGCCGGAATAGAGCCCTTGGTGCTGGGGGCTCTATTTCTGATGATTACCGCTTTTTTGGTAGACGGTTCCTTTAACCCCTTCTTATATTTTCGTTTCTGATGCTTTTTATAAACAGGGAGAAGACAAGGAAAATGAAGAAAAAGAGAAAAGAAATTTATCTGATTTTGGTTATGGCCTGTCTGCTCTTTAGCCTGTCTGCTTTTTGCCTGCTAAAGAGGTCGGAGGATTACTCCTATAGTGAACGGCGGCTTTTGGCACAATTTCCCCGACTGACCACAGAAGCTTTGACTAATGGGAGTTTTATGGAAGCATTTGAAGCCTACAGTCAGGATCAGTTTCCCTTCCGGGAAAATTTCCGTAGCCTTAAGGCTGTAGTGGCCATGAGAATGCTGCAGAAAGCAGATAATAATGGAATCTATTATTTGCAGGGACAGTTGGGAAAGCTGGATTATCCTTTGAAGCCAAAGCAGCTTCAGCATGCCTTGGAAAGAATTCAGTATATTTACGATACCTATTTACAGGGAAGTCAGGGAAAGTGCTATATGGCCATTATTCCGGATAAAAATTACTATTTAGCCAAAAAACATGGCTATCCTGCCTTAGACTATGAAGCTTTGTTTAAGACAATAGAAGAACAGACTCCCTACCTGAAGCATATTGATCTGCGCAGGCGGTTGTCGGAGAAGGATTTTTATTCAACGGATACCCATTGGAGGCAGGAATGTATTCTTCCCGTAGCCGGAGAACTGGCTTCGGCCATGGGCCACAGGCTTTCTGCCACCTACCGGGTAAAAGTGGCAAAAGAAGACTTTTATGGGGTTTATGCGGGACAGGCAGCCCTTCGCGTAGAGCCGGACACCCTCTCTTATTTAACCAATGATTTACTGGAACAGTGTAGGGTAATCAGCTACGATACTAAAGTGGGGGTAGAAAAATCCATTTACGATGAAGAAAAGCTTTCAGGCAAGGATCCTTATGAGTTCTTTCTTTCGGGTGCAGATCCCTTACTTGTAATTGAAAATCCAATGGCAAAAGGAAAAGGAGAGCTGATCGTCTTTCGGGATTCCTTTGGCAGCAGCCTGATTCCCCTCTTGGCAGAAGAATATGAAAAAATTACTCTGGTGGATATCCGTTATATTCACAGCTCATTGCTGGAACAGTTTATTGAGTTTAATAATCAGGAGGTACTGTTTCTTTATAGTACTCTCTTGCTGAATAACAGTCTGGGGATGAAATAGAGTTTTTATTGTTGCCAAGAGCAGATGGAAAATGGTATACTACTGTCGAAGAAAGAATTATTATTACAAAAGAGTGAAAGGAGGAGTTACAAATGTCTTTTTTCGAAGATTTAAAAGAGGATTTATCCCAGGCAGTGAATGAAATGATTTCTAATGAGGGAGGAATCGGAGGAAATACCGGAGGAACTTTACCGGAAACTGATGATCTGGCAGAAATTGAGGCTATGTTCAGAAAAACAATCGAGGAGGGAGAAGCAAAGGTTGAGAAGGAAGAAGTAAAGAACGAGGTAGTTACCTCATCTCTTGAAGAAGACCTGGTAGATGAGTTGGATACTTCATTTATTGAAAAAACTATCGAAGAACTGCTTCCTCCGCCTGAAGAAAGTCCCATAGCCGGATTAGACAGTTTATCCATTGAAAAAACTGTTGAAGAACTGCTCCCTCCGCTTGAGGAAGCTACTGTTGAAGAACTGCTTCCTCCGCTTGAGGAAGATACTGTTGAAGAACTGATTAAAGAATCTGTAAAAGAAACAATAAGAGAAAGTGGGGAAAGAAAATTGGAGATGAATAGAAGTTTTAGTCAGGCACATAAAGATGAAGTCAGTACGATTACTGCGGGAATGGTTATCAATGGTGATATTACTGCCGAGGGCTCTTTGGATTTGGTAGGCTGTGTACATGGAAACATCAGCGTTTCCGGTAAAATGAGCATTACCGGCACTATTGAGGGAAATTCTCAGGCTTCTGAAATCTATGCAGAGAGTGCGAAGATAACGGGAGAGATTAGAAGTGAGGGAAGCGTTAAAGTGGGACAGGATACAGTGATTATTGGAAATATCTTTGCTACCAGTGTAGTGGTTGCGGGGGCTGTAAAAGGTGACATTGACGTGCAGGGACCTGTTGTTTTGGATACTACGGCCATTGTTATGGGCAATATCAAATCCAAGTCTGTACAGATTAACAATGGAGCGGTTATTGAAGGTATGTGCTCTCAGTGCTATGCCGATGTTAATCCCATTTCTTTCTTTGACGAAATTAAACAGGCAGTAAAATTATAAGGGAGAATGGCCATGCAGAGAATTTTACTGAAGCTGAGTGGAGAAGCTCTGGCGGGAGAGAAAAAAAACGGCTTTGATGAGCCTACCGTCAGGGGGGTGGCTTTGCAGGTAAAGGAGCTGGTAGAGGATGGAATTGAGGTAGGTATCGTTATTGGCGGTGGAAACTTCTGGAGAGGACGTACCAGTGAGAATATTGACCGTACTAAGGCGGATCAGATAGGAATGTTGGCTACGGTGATGAACTGTATCTATGTATCTGAAATTTTTCGTTCAGTGGGAATGAAAACCAATATCCTTACGCCCTTTGAGTGCGGAACCTTTACGAAGCTCTTTTCCAAGGACAGGGCGAATAAGTGTTTTGAAAAAGGAATGGTGGTCTTTTTTGCCGGAGGCACAGGACATCCATACTTTTCCACAGATACCGGTGTGGTTTTGAGAGCCATTGAGGTGGAGGCAGAAGTAATCCTTTTGGCAAAGGCTGTGGATGGGGTCTATGATGCAGATCCCAGAACCAATCCGGAAGCTGGAAAATATAGCCAGGTTTCCATTGAGGAAGTGATTGAAAAGAATCTTCAGGTGGTGGATATGACGGCCTCCATCCTTGCTAAAGAGAATAAAATGCCTATGTGGGTTTTTGGTCTGAGCGAAGAAAACAGTATTGTGAATGCCCTGAAAGGGGAGTTTAAAGGTACCCGGGTTCTTGTATAGACAAGGAAATTAATAGTTCATAGGAAAGCAGGGAAGAAAGGTAATGAGAGAGAAATTAAAAGTATTTGACGAAAAAATGAAAAAAACATATGATCATTTGTTGGCTGATTACCAGACCATTCGTGCAGGACGCGCCAATCCTCATGTACTGGATAAGATTAAAGTGGATTATTACGGAAGTCCCACGCCCATTCAGCAGGTGGGTAACATTTCCGTACCGGAGCCCAGAATGATTCAGATTGCTCCTTGGGAAAAGAGTCTGATTAAGGATATCGAAAAGGCTATTCTGTCATCAGACATAGGGATTACGCCTAATAATGATGGATCGGTTATTCGTCTGGTCTTTCCGGAACTAACGGAGGAAAGAAGAAAAGAGCTGGTAAAGGATGTAAAGAAAAAAGGAGAAGAAGCTAAGGTTGCTGTCCGTAATATCCGCAGAGATGCTAATGACTCCTTTAAAAAACTGGCTAAGGAGGAGGTCTCTGAGGATGAAATTAAGGATTTGGAAGACGAAATTCAGAAATTAACAGATAAATATGTAAAAGATATTGATAAAGCAGTAGAAGAAAAATCTAAAGAGATATTAACTGTATAAGTGTTTACTTTTATGGAAACAAAAGGCTGCCTATAATCTAAGGCAGCTTTCTTTCTTTTTCCTTAAGTAAAGAAGGAGGTTTTTGCTATGCAGATTCCAAGGCATGTAGCGATTATTCTGGATGGAAATGGGCGATGGGCAAAGGCAAAGGGGAAGCCCAGAAATTACGGACATGTGCAGGGAGCGAAAACAGTAGAGGTCATTTGTGAAGAAGCTTGGAAGATGGGAATACAGTACCTTACTGTTTATGCCTTCTCCACAGAAAATTGGAATAGACCTTCGGATGAGGTAAATGCCTTAATGAGGCTGCTGCGCAATTATCTGAAAACCTGTTTAAAAACGGCTGAAAAGAATAAAATGTGCGTTAAGATCCTGGGAGATAAAAGTGGTCTGGATGAGGATATTCGAAAGCGAATAGAAGAACTGGAGACAGCCACCAGAGAAAATACCGGGCTCCATTTTCAGATTGCCTTAAATTATGGTGGCAGAGATGAAATTGTGCGGGCAGCAAGGAAACTGGCAGTAAAGGTAAAGGAAGGAGAGCTTCTGCCTGAGGAGATTACGGTGGAGGACTTTGGCGAAGCGTTGGATACGGCAGGAATTCCTGAACCGGATTTGCTGATTCGTACCTGCAATGAGCTTAGAATTTCCAATTTTCTTTTATGGCAGCTTGCTTATTCAGAGTTTTATTTTACGGATGTGGCATGGCCGGATTTTACTAAGGAAGAATTGGAAAAAGCTGTGGAAGCATATAATGGCAGGGATAGAAGATATGGGCTGGTGAAGGAGGAGTAAAATAGATGTTTAAAACCCGATTACTCAGCAGTATTATATTGGTCATTATAGCTTTGGCCACAATATTGGGCGGCGGCTGGTATCTGGCAGTAATTCTTTGGCTCATTTCCCTTGTGGCCTTTCGGGAACTATGCCAGGCCTGCAGAATTATTGATTCTACCGGAAAAGGTAGGAGCCTGGAAAGGCTGGGCTTTGGCTTTATTACTCTATACTACCTGGCAATGGCCGGCTGGAAAAATCCGTTGTACATGATTATGGCAGTATTACTGGCTTTGATTGGCTTTTTGTTCGTTTATGTGTTTGCCTTCCCCCAGATCCATGCAAGTCAGGTAATGAGTGCGTATTTTTCCTTTGTCTATGCGCCGGTGATGTTCTCCTTCATCTACATGACCAGAGAATTGGGATACGGTCTGTATTTTGTATGGATGATTTTTATCAGTTCCTGGATTAGTGATACCTTTGCCTATATTTTTGGAATGCTTTTTGGGAAGCACAGACTGGCACCGGTTTTAAGCCCTAAGAAATCGGTAGAAGGCTCGGTGGCCGGAATAATCGGTTCTGCTCTTTGCGGAGGGCTGTTCGGTTTTTTCCTGGTGGAACAGGTGATTCATGAGCAGGACGTTACCCTTGTATTTGCCATTATCGGAGGAATAGGAAGTATGATTTCTCAGATTGGGGATTTGGCAGCCTCTGCAATTAAGCGAAACTATGAGATAAAGGACTATGGGAAGTTAATCCCCGGGCATGGTGGGATAATGGATCGGTTTGACAGTGTAATTGTAACTGCCCCCATGATTTACTTTCTATTCAGAATATTGATTTCGGCTGTTCGTTAGGAGAGTGAGAACACTTCAGCATGGAGGAAAAATGATTAAAATTGCAATTTTAGGTTCTACCGGCTCCATCGGTACCCAGACCCTTGAGATTGTGGAAGCTAATCCGGATATTCAGGTGGTGGGTCTGGCAGCAGGAAATAACGTTGATTTATTGGAAAAGCAGATTCGACAATACCGCCCCAGATTGGCAGCCATGTGGAGTGAAGCTGCCTGCAGGGATTTGCAGACCAGAGTCGCTGATTTACCGGTTCGCGTGGTTTGTGGAATGGAAGGGCTTTTGGAGCTGGCAACGATGGAGGAAGCGAAGATTCTGGTGACAGCCATTGTAGGTATGATTGGAATTCGCCCCACCATTGCAGCTATTAAAGCAGGAAAAGATATTGCTCTGGCTAATAAAGAAACGCTGGTAACGGCGGGCCATCTGATTATGCCCTTGGCGAAAGAAAAAAAGGTGTCGATTTTACCGGTAGACAGTGAACATAGCGCTATTTTTCAATCCCTAAAGGGAGAAAGTACTAAGCAGATAGAAAAGATTCTTCTGACCGCTTCAGGTGGACCTTTTCGGGGGAAGAAAAAGGAAGAACTTGCGGGAATACAGGTGGAGGATGCCTTAAAGCATCCTAATTGGGCCATGGGAAGAAAGATTACCATAGATTCTTCAACTCTGGTGAATAAGGGGTTGGAGGTAATCGAGGCAAAGTGGCTTTTTGGCGTAGGGCTGGAGCAAATCCAGGTGGTGGTACACCCCCAAAGTATTATTCATTCCATGGTGCAGTTTAAGGACGGAGGAATACTGGCCCAGTTAGGAACTCCGGATATGAAGCTGCCCATCCAATATGCGCTTTCCTATCCTGACAGAAGACCAATGGAAGGAAAACGTGTGGATTTCTATGAATTGGGACAGCTTACTTTTGAAAAGCCGGATATGGAAACCTTTAGGGGACTTAAGCTGGCTTACGAAGCTGCCCAAACAGGCGGAAGCATGCCCACAGTATATAATGCAGCAAATGAAAAGGCGGTCAGTCTTTTTCTGGAAAAAAGGATTTCCTATCTTCAGATTACAGAATTGATTGAGGCAGCCATGAATAATCATAAGGTAATTGCCAATCCTACGGTAGAAGATATTTTACAGACAGAGGCAGAAAGTGGAGAACTGCTTTGCCTTTTGGCGGGACTGGAATAAGTAGAGGTTAGACAGGAAAAAAGTATGACAATAGTATATTTCGTTTTAATTTTTGGAGTTATTGTATTGGCACATGAATTTGGCCATTACCTGTTGGCGAAAAGAGGTGGAATTCATGTGGTGGAATTTGCCATTGGTATGGGGCCTAAATTATGTGGGTTTCATCGAAATGGAACAGATTATGTTATTCGGCTTTTACCCATAGGGGGAGCCTGTATGTTTGAAGGAGAAGATGGATTGAATGAGAAGGAGGATGGACCTTCGGAAAATTCCTTCAACTTGGCACCGGTATGGACCAGAATTTCTTCTGTGGTGGCCGGTCCGCTGTTCAATTTTATTCTGGCTTTTGTATTAGGGTTGATTCTGGTGGGCTTTGGTGGCTCTGACCGCCCGGTGATTTTGGGGTTAATGGAAGGCTATCCTGCAAAAGAGGCAGGAATAGAGCCGGGAGATGAGATTATTTCCATGAATGGAGAGAAAATTCATGTCTCTCGGGAAATCCTGTTAAATACTTATTTAAATGGTGGAGAGCCAATGGAACTGGAGTATAAGCGGGATGGCCAGATTTATACCACCCGGATTATCCCTAAGTATGATGAGGAGAGCGGGCGTTATCTGATTGGGTTTAAAGGCTATGGAGAATACGTGGAGGCCAAGGGACTGAATTTATTCCGTTATGGTTATTATGAGGTTCGCTACAGTCTGAAATCTACACTAAAGAGTCTCCTTATGCTGGTACAGGGGAAGGCCAGTACGAAGGATTTGGCAGGACCCGTCGGGATTGCCCAGATTATTGATGAGGTAGCAGAGGAGGCGACACCATACGGTCCCATGGCATTGGTGCTGAATCTATGCAATATTGCTCTCTTGCTTAGTGTGAATCTGGGGATATTGAATCTGCTGCCACTACCGGCTCTGGATGGAGGCAGACTGGTGTTTCTCTTTATTGAGGCAATACGTGGCAAGCCTATTCCGCCGGAACGAGAAGGAATGGTGCATTTTGCAGGCTTTGTTGCCTTAATGGCACTGATGGTTTTTGTCTTGTATAATGACCTGATAAGGTTGTTTTCCTAAGTGAAAACCTGGTGTATTTACCCTTTTATTTTAATACCGGTTTCTTTACGGCCAATCGGCTACAGAGAGTACCTGCCCATTGAACAACGAATGGGCGGGTATTTTTTATGATAAATTTTCTGTTGGAAAAATTAAAAAACGTAATTTGCTATTCAAAATAT
>JBJELR010000182.1:0-2567 GCA_051879255.1 Lachnospiraceae bacterium
AATAAAAATTTCTTTGCGGCAAAGGAATATTTGGAGGCACAGGATAAAGGAGATTCGGTAGCAGAAACCATCCTACAGATAGAGGAGCTGTTTGGTTCTGTTGAGGTGCTTGACAAGGCCAGAGCCCTGTCCCAAAATCCTCTCTGTAAAAAAGCCATTGAACGGCTGTCAGGGCTTTATGAGGTACTGTGTGCTTATGGTGTACAGCGTTATGTCTCCTTTGATTTAGGCATGCTCAACAGCTATCATTATTATACCGGAATTATTTTTAAGGTGTATACCTATGGAATTGGGGATGCGGTAGTGAAGGGAGGCCGATATGATGGGCTTTTACCCTATTTCGGAAAGAATTCAGCAGCTATTGGCTTCGTTATTGTCATCGATGATCTTATGCAGGCATTAAGCCGACAAAAGATTCAGATAAAGCCGGGCCAAAATCCGATTACCTTGGTATACGATACCCCCCATTTTCCCCAGGCTTTGGAAACCGCTGCCAAATACAGGCAGCAAGGACAGCCGGTTCAGATGCTTATTTTTGACCCTGCAAAGAGCCGGATAGACTACGAGGAGTATGCCGCAAGGTTGGGAAACGGGGAGGTCATCTTTTTTGCAGACAGTCAGGAGAAGAGCCTCTGATCAATACAGAATTTGTACGCTTCAAAAGGGAGGTAGTAATGAAGGAAAATCAATATCTTACCTTTGCTCTGGGAAAGGGAAGACTGGCAGCTAAAACCTTGGAGCTGCTAGAAAGAATCGGAATAACCTGTGAGGAAATAAAGGATAAATCTTCTCGTAAGCTGGTTTTTGTGAATGAGGAATTAAAGCTGAAATTTTTTCTGGCCAAGGGGCCTGATGTGCCCACCTATGTGGAATACGGTGCAGCCGATATTGGTGTGGTGGGAAAGGATACTCTTATGGAGGAAGGACGTCAGGTCTATGAGGTGCTGGATTTGGGATTTGGCAAATGTCGGATGTGTGTCTGTGGACCGGCAAAAAGCCGGGAGCTGTTAAAGCACCATGAGATGATTCGGGTATGCAGTAAATACCCCAATATAGCCAAAGAATATTTTTATAATAAAAAGCACCAGACGGTAGATATCATTAAGCTGAATGGTTCCGTAGAGCTGGGACCAATAGTGGAATTGGGGGATGTTATCGTGGATATCGTAGAAACCGGATCCACACTGAAAGAAAACGGTTTAGAGGTATTGGAAGAAATCTGCCCCTTATCAGCAAGAATGATTGTTAATCAGGTTAGTATGCAAATGAATGCAGACAGGATTAAGCCTCTGATTGCCAGGCTGAAGGAAGAACTGGAAAAGGAAAAAAGAGAAGGAAAATAAAAGGATGCGTATTGTAAAATTAACCCAGGAAAGTCGGAACAATCTTCTGGAAGAATTATTGAAAAGAAGCCCTAATCAATATGGGGAATATGAAGCAAAAGTTAATGAAATTATTCAGGCTGTTCGAAAAAGGAAGGATGAGGCAGTATTGGAATACACCGGACAGTTTGATGGCTGGAAACCCTCCGCCCAGACACTTAAGGTAACCCGGGAGGAGGTAGAAGAAGCCTATAGGCTGTTGGATGCTGCCTTTATTGAGGTGATGAAAAAAAGTGCGGACAATATCCGCCATTTTCATGAAAAACAGTTACAAAACAGTTGGTTTGATGCCAAGCCAGATGGTACTATCCTTGGAATGAGGATTCTTCCCATTGAAAAAGCGGGAGTATATGTGCCCGGAGGTAAGGCTGCTTATCCTTCCAGTGTGTTGATGAACGTCCTTCCGGCTAAGGTTGCAGGAGTGAAGCAGATTGTCATGACCACTCCGGCAGGAGCCGATGGAAAGGTTAATCCGGGAACCTTAGTGGCTGCCGATATTGCAGGGGTACAGGAAATTTATAAGGTAGGCGGAGCACAGGCCATAGCCGCTATGGCCTTTGGTACACAAACGATTCCTAAGGTAGATAAGATTACAGGACCGGGAAATATTTTTGTGGCTCTGGCAAAAAAAGCCTGCTTTGGCTATGTCAGCATCGATTCTATTGCCGGCCCCAGTGAAATTCTGGTGATTGCGGATGAAACGGCCAATCCCCGATATATTGCAGCAGATTTATTGTCACAGGCAGAGCATGACGAGCTGGCCAGTGCAATTTTGGTGACTGACAGTGAAGAACTGGCAGCAAAGGTATCTCATCAGGTGGAACAGCTTGTAGAGGAATTGTCCCGAACAGAGATTATGCGAAAGTCTCTGGAAAATTATGGCTACATCTTGCTGGTCAAGGATTTGGAGGAAGCAGTGGAAACAGCCAATGCCATTGCCAGTGAACACCTGGAGATTCTGACAAAAGACCCCTTTCAGGTAATGACAAAAATTAAAAATGCGGGAGCAGTTTTTCTGGGAGAATATTCCTCCGAGCCTCTGGGAGATTACTTTGCAGGGCCAAACCATGTTCTGCCCACCAATGGAACAGCCAGGTTTTTTTCACCCCTGAATGTAGATGATTTCAGAAAGAAAACCAGTATTATTTCTTATTCCAGAGAGGCTCTTTTGCAGGTACATCAGGA
>JBJELR010000183.1:0-14190 GCA_051879255.1 Lachnospiraceae bacterium
TATTCCGGTCTGCTGGCAGCAAATGCAGCGCTGAATACCACAGGAAATAATATTTCCAATGTAGAGACAGAGGGCTATAGCCGCCAGCAGGTTAAGCAGTCTGCAGCAGATGCTCTGCGGGTATTTACAACCTACGGCTGTGCCGGTGCCGGTGTGGACGTACTGGCCATTGAGCGAATCCGGGATGAATTCTATGACGTAAAGTATTGGAATAATAACACCAATACCGGTGAATATAGCATGAAATCCTATTATATGAAGCAGGTTGAGGATTATTTTACCGACAATACGACCATTGAAGGCTTCAAAACTATTTTTGATCGGATGATGTCTTCCCTGGCTGAGGTACAAAAACAATCAGGCTCAAACAGCACCAAAGCACAGTTTATCGGAAGTGCCTCCAGTCTGTGTGATTATTTTAACAGTATGGCAGCCAATATGGAGCAGATACAAAAGGATACCAACCAGGAAATTAAGCTGAAAATTGATGAAATTAATTCCATTGCTACGGAAATTGCAACCCTGAACAAACAGATTAACACGATTGAAATTGATGGAAAGGCCAATGCCAACGAGCTTAGAGATGAAAGAACGAAGCTGTTGGATCAGTTATCAGCTATTGTTGATGTGGAGGTAATTGAAACCCCTATTACAGATGCTACCAATCCGGACAGGCATACAGGCGCACATCGTCAGATTGTCAAGATAGCCGGAGGACAGATTCTGGTAGATGGTAACGATTACCGAACGCTTGAATGTGTGGCAAGAAAAACCGAAGAAAAAGTAAATCAGTCGGATATAGACGGTCTGTACGATGTTTATTGGGTGGCCAACCGCCTTACAGCAGAATTGGGAGATCAGTTTAATCTCTACAATGGTGCCATGGGAGGAGAACTGCGAGGACTGGTACAGATGCGGGATGGTAATAATGGGGAGAACTTCCAGGGAACCGTCAAGAATATCGATACCATCGCAGATGGTGGTAAAACTTATAAGAATGTTACAGTTTCAGTGACCAAGGATTATCTTACTGATATGAATAAATCTACTTTGTCCGACACCGGAGGAAAGATTAATCTGGGCAATCAGGTATTCTACTTTACTGAATGGAGTTATAATCAAGCTACACAGGAATATACCTTTAAGATTGATGAGAGCATTAACAATGCGAATCTGACCAATACAAGGTTGGGTAAAGAGGCCAGCATCGGTGCCAGCGTAAAGTATCAGGGAGTACCCTATTACATGGCTCAGATGAATGAGTGGGTAAGAACCTTTTCCCAGGCCTTCAATAATATTCTCAGTCAAGGCTATGATGTAAACGGGAATGCGGGAACGCTGATGTTTACGGGAAACAGGGAAACCAGCGATGAACAGTTCCTTTTCAATGAAGGGCTGGTAAATGGGAATACAACCGTATCCGTCAAGGATGACAGCTACTATAGACTGACAGCTAAGAATGCCAGTATTTTGAAGGCGATGGTAAAGGATCCGGATTTGCTGGCCACCAAGGTGGGGCAGACAGAGGGTGTAGATGAGTATAAGAATGTGGAGCGTTTAATCAATATGATTAATGACAAAACGCAGGTAAGCTTCAGAGGAGCCTCCACCGCAGAGTTTTTAACCTGTATTCTTTCGGATATCGCTCTCAATACCAATAGTGCAAATACCTTTTACAGCAATTTTACCAACGTGGGAAAAGCGATTGACAACCAGCGGCTGTCCATTTCCGGGGTGGATCAGGATGAGGAGGCAGTTAGTCTGGTAAAATACCAGAATGCTTACAATCTGGCCTCGAAAATGATTCAAACAATGACGGAAATTTATGACCGGCTGATTTTGCAGACAGGAGTATAGGAGGACAGGCATGAGAATTACGAATAAGGTTATACAGAATAACTCTCTGACCAATATCAATACAAATAAGCTATTACAGGACAAGTTGAGTTCCCAGATGGCTACTGAGAAAAAGGTGAACAGACCCTCCGATGACCCGGTGGTGGCTATTCGTGCTTTGCGCTTACGAACCAATGTGAATCAGATTACCCAGTACTATGAGAAGAATGTACCGGATGCAGAAAGCTGGCTTAAGCTTACGGAGGATGCCATTTCTTCCATGACGAAGGTGGTTACGGATATGTATGAGAATGCCACCAAGGGAAGTAATGAGAATCTGACTATGGAAGATAAGAAGACGATACTTACCCAGCTTCAGTCCCTGAGAAATGAGGTGTATTCTACAGGAAATACAGACTATGCGGGCCGTTATATTTTTACCGGCTATCGTACGGACAGCAGTCTTACCTTCATGGGAGATGAAACGAAAAAGTATTCCATTACAGAGCAGTTGGACAGCAGCAGTCTGGATAAGATTACCTATGTAAAAACAGGTGATCTTTTGGATATTAACGAGGCAAATTTTGACCAGAAGAATGTAGGGGAAAATGATATTTCTACTACCCAGCTTCATCGGCTGCGTATCTCCTATCAGAATATTGATGCGAATCCTAATAATAAGCCTGCCATAGTTTATCAGGAATTAGGTGCCGGTGGCCAATATACTGAACAGAAAATTGAGTGTGAAATTAAGTCCCTTTATGACACTCAAAATCCTTATGAGAATGTAAGAGCAAATGATGCAATACTGATTCAGGAAACAGGCGAAATTCTTTTAGGAGATGATGTTTACAAAAAATTAATGGCTACGACGGATGACCCGACTACGGCGGCTAATGAGAAGGAAATCAGGATAACCTATGAGAAGTCGGATTGGAAAAAAGGGGATCTGAAACCGGAGCATTACTTTGCCTGTGAGGAGGTTATGGCCAATCCTGCAGATAATATCAAATATAATCAAAGTTATTTGGATGGAACTGAAGAAAGACAGTCCATTGAATATGATGTGGGATTAAACCAAAGAATTAGGGTAAATACTACGGCAGATGAAATTTTCACCCATGATATTGGAAGGGATGTAGACGATATGATTGCCTCCCTGGAGGAGTCGCTGGCACTGGAAAACATGGTGGCAAAGCTGGAGGGACTGCTTAAGGATGAGGTAAATGCCAATGACCCGCAAAAAAAAGCAAGGCTGGAAACTCAACTGGCAGCAGCCAAAAAGGCGCTTACTTTTTCCTCCGAGAAAACTCAGCAGCTTTTTGAGAACAGCATAACGAAAATGCAGGGACATCTGGATACGGTAAACCTGGCATCTACCCAGAACGGAACCAGAAGCCAGAGACTGGAACTGATTTCCAATCGTCTGATGAGCCAGAAAACCAATTTTGAGACACTGCAATCAGAGAATGAAGATGCGGACATCACCGAGGTGGCAATTAAATTAAATAGTGCGGAACTGACCTATAACGCTTCGCTGATGGCAACAGGGAAGATTCTGCAGAACAGTCTGATGAACTTTATTTAATGAGGAGAAACAGAATGAAAATAGAAACCAGAATTTTTGGTGAAATAGAAATTGATGACAGTAAGATTATTCGTTTCCCGGGAGGAATCATCGGCTTTCCTGAAATGACGGATTTTGCATTGATTCACGATGAGGAAAGAGGAAAGGATGCTCCCATCCGCTGGCTGCAGTCTTTGCAGGAAACACAGTTTGCCATGCCGGTAATGGATCCGCTGATGGTTGCCGTAGATTATAATCCTCAGGTGGATGATGAACTGCTAAAGCCCATTGAAATGGTTGACTTTGAGGAGGTGCTGGTCTTGGTAACCGTCAGTGTGCCCAAAGATTTAACAAAAATGAGTGTGAATCTTCAGGCTCCGATTGTTATTAATGTAGAAAATAAAAAGGCAGCACAGGTGATTGTGGATACGGATATTTACCCGGTCAAATACTACATTTATGATGTTTTGCAGCAGATGAAAAAGGAGGGTGAATAAATGTTAGCACTTTCCCGTAAAAAAAATGAGGCCTTGGTGATTAATAATAATGTGGAGGTAACCATTCTGGAAATCAAGGGGGATCAGGTTAAAATAGGTATTGAAGCACCTAAGGAGGTTCCGGTTTATCGAAAGGAAGTATATCTGCAGATTCAACAGTCTAATAAAGAGGCCATGGATAACGCAATCAGTCAGGAAAATCTGGATGCTTTGAAGAACTTGTTTTAAATCTGTGTAAACTTTGTGGGTGTTTTTTCCGATAAATTAGTTGAAAACACAAACTTGGATGTCACACGGAGGTGATTGCTATGGGAATGGAATCATTAAACAGTATTTCAATCATGCAGGCTCAGCCTGTAACCATTACTGAGCCCACACCTGTTACTAAGGTAAGCAGTGGAACGATAGAGGGAAACGCTGCTAACAGTATCGAACTTAGTATGAATAAGGGAAGTTCTGTTGAACCTGAGAAGCAGCGGGGAAACGGTAGGCAGAGCAGTGAAAATCAGGATCAGAACGGCCAGGCCAATAATGAGGCTTTGAAGAAGGCTATAGAAGACATTAATAAGAATTTGAATAATTCAAAAGCGATTTTTGGTTTCCATGAGGCTACTCAACGACTTACCATTAAGATTGTTGATAAGGATACGAAGGAAGTACTCAAGGAACTGCCGCCGGAGAAGGCCTTGGATTTACTTGCCAAGGTATGGGAAGAGGCAGGATTTATGGTGGATGAAAAGAGATAGGAGGAATCGCTATGCCAATGCGAGTAACAGGGATGAATTCCGGACTGGATACGGAAAGCATTATTTCCGCTCTGGTGGAGGCAAAATCCGATAAGAAAAATCAATTAGTCAAAGCGCAGACGAAGCTGCAGTGGAAACAGGATGCCTGGAAGGATTTGAATAAGAAGGTGTACTCCTTCTATAGTAAAACACTGGATAATATGCGTCTGCAAAGTGATTACAGCAAGAAGACCACGAAGGTAAGTAATGAAAAGGCAGCCACCGTAATTACCGGACAAAATGCGGTAAATGGTGTGCAGACGCTGGAGGTTAAGGAGTTAGCCAAGACCGGATATCTGACCGGTGCCCAGCTTAAAATGGCCAGTGGAGCTGACCCGGCTACCGGAGCGACCAAGCTATCAGACCTTAAGGATTTAAGCAGTGCACTTACCGGCAATGGTAATAAGTTGACGGTTGAGATTGGAAACGAGAAAAAAGAGATTGAACTTACCGGGGATATGACCATTGATGATTTGGTAAGTAAGATTCGGGAAACCGGACTGAATGCCAACTTTGATGCTAAGAACCAACGGTTTTTTGTCAGCTCCAAGGAAACGGGAGCAGCCAATAACTTTACCTTTACGGCCAGTGATGCACAAGGAAACCCTTCTTCATCACAAATATTACAAGGCTTAGGTTTTACCGGCGGGGACTCTAATAAGATTGATGGAACCGATGCCAAAATCCTTTTGAATGGAGCCACCTTTACCTCCAATAACAATACCTTTGAGATTAATGGACTGACCATTAATGCCATTGCGAAAACCACAGAGGCCATTACCCTTACTACCAGTGATGATACCGAGGGAATCTATGATATGGTTAAGAACTTCTTTAAGGAGTATAATACCTTAATCAATGAAATGGATAGTCTGTACAATGCAGATGCTGCCAAGGGGTATGAGCCTTTGACGGATACGGAAAAGGAAGCTATGTCGGAGAAGGAAATCGAAAAGTGGGAGGAGAAAATCAAAGGCTCTATTCTGCGCAGAGATTCTACCTTGAGTACGGTTTCGGCGGCCATGAAGCAGGTTATGCTTAAGGGAGTGACCATGTCCGATGGCAGCCAGATGTATTTAAGTGAATTTGGAATTAATACATTGGGTTATTTTAGTGCACCGGAGAATGAAAAATCTGCTTATCATATCGACGGTGACCCGGATAATACGAATACATCCAATAATCCGGATAAGTTAAAAAGTGCCATCGCTAATGATCCGGAAAAGGTAACGGAGTTTTTCTCCTCCCTTACCAAGAACTTGTATGAAAAGCTTTCCGAATTAATGAAGAGTACGGATTACAGCAGCTCCTTCACCGTATACGATGACAAGCTGATGAAGAAGGAGTATGATGACTATAAGACCAAAATCAGCAATCAGGAGAAATTGGTTACCAGTTACGAAGACCGTTATTATAAGAAATTTTCTGCAATGGAAACGGCTCTGGCCAAGATACAATCCAAGGAGAGTGCTCTTTCCGGTTTATTCGGCAGTTAATCAATAAGGATACAAAAGGCTATTGGGACGAACAATGGCCTTTTTGGTTGCAATTACAGGTAACATAGGTGTATAATTTGGTCAAGGCATAATCACCAAGGAGGAAAGGGAGCATGGCATTACCCAGTGCTTACGAGAAGTATAATAACAGTAAGGTATTGACTGCATCACCGGCAGAATTGACTTTAATGCTTTATGATGGTGCAATTAAGTTTTGTAATATTTCGATTATGGCAATCGAAGAAAAGGATATTCAGAAGGCACATCAAAATATTATTAAGGTACAAAGAATCATTGAAGAATTTCGTGCTACTTTGGATCGGAAGTATCCGGTAGCAGAGGATTTTGATCGGATATATGTATACCTGCTGCGTCGTCTTCTGGAAGCTAATCTGAAAAAAGACAAAAGCATCCTGGAGGAAGTCAATATGCATCTGCGTTCCATGAGGGACAACTGGAAAGAGGTTATGCGTATTAATAGGGAGAACCAGATAGGATGATGAACAATTATCTACAGATTTTACAGGATAGTCTGAACAAGAAGCTGGAGATTTTGATTCAGATAGAGGAGAAGAGCAGGGAACAGGCTATGATGTTGAAGGAAGGCAACGGGACTTTGCCCCAGATTGATGAGAACATGGATGCCAAGGCTCGCCTGATTGAAGAATTGGAGCCCTTAGACAATGGCTTCGAAAGTCTGTACGAGAAGATTCGGGAAGAACTGGTTCTTCATAAAGAGCAGTATCGGGATGAGATTCAAAAGCTGCAGCAGCTCATTATGCAGGTGACGGAGAGGAGTGCTTCCATTCAGGCTCTTGAAGCCAGAAATAAGGCAGAGATGGAGTTGTTTTTTTCCAGAGAGAAGAAGAAGCTGCAGAGCAGTAAAAATGCAGTATCTGTGGCTACTAACTATTACCAGAATATGAATAAGGTGAAGAATGTGGAGCCACAGTTTCTGGATAGAAAAAAATAAGAATCAGGACAGAGGGGATGTTGATTTGCCAGCACCCCCTTTTTGTGTGGAAAGGAAGGTATGGGAAGGAAGCTATTATTTTTGAGGATAGGTCTGCCGCTTGTTTTGTTGCTTTTAGCAGGCTGCCAAAGTACCGGAAAGGAGGGAAGCAGTCAGAGGGAGACTAAATGGGAGGAAGCCGGACAGTCTCCTTACTTTACCGATGCAGAAGATCTCTATGTGGTACGGGGAAACAGCATAGACTTCAAAAGTAAAATCCGGGCATTTGACAGCCAGGGAAAGGAATTGACAGAACAAATTCGTGTCGATGCTTCTAAGGTTGTTTTAGACCAGTGTGGAGCATATGAGATTTTTTATACAGTGGAGGATGAGCAGGGGAATTTGGCCCAAATCGGGTGCAACGTATATGTGGTAGAAGGAGATGCTGCAGTGCCTGTTATTTTGGAGGAGAATGAGCCGGCCTTCGTTCGCATCTGCAGTAAAGAAGCAGAGACTGTCCTGTGGGGAAGTGGTTTTATTCTGGAGTTAGGAGAAGAAAATATTTATGTAATGACCAATGCCCATGTTGTCGGTGAAGGAGAGGTAACCGTCTATTTTCATCAGGGCAAAAAAGCGAGAGGGGTAGTTTTGGGAAAGAAAGAGGTACCGGATATGGCACTGCTGCAGATCGATAAGCGAGAGCTTGAGGAAGTGGACAGGGAAGGGTTAAAAGCAGTGGAGGTCGACTTAGCGCATTGGGATAGTCTGGATTCCGGCAATCTGCCGGCAGTAGGCTATCGCTGTCTGAATCCTGATGGTACGTTATGGATAGAAAAAACTGGAAAACTTTTGACCAAGCAGGAAGAGATGTGGGCAGTGGACTATCCGGTGGTAAGGTATACTATGGAAAATGAACGGGGAGCCTCCGGCTCTGCGATAATTGACCAATCCGGCAAGCTGATTGCCATGGTGCTGGGGGTCTCCAAAGAGGAGGACAGCACAGCCTTCTGGGGAATCGGACTGCCGGATTTATTGGTATATTATGAAGAAGTCAGGAATACAGTGCTGGAGAACTGAGCAGGTTTTGGGGTATTTATGGAGTATTTCCAAAAAAATGACCGAAACGTGCGGCAATAGCCTGAATACCCTTTTCATTCAGATGATAGTCATCTACCAGGTAGTCATCCCGGTTATCTACGGTAATTACCCCATAGTAGTTGTCGATATAGGAAACTCCGTTGCTGAGAATTACATTCATCTGATAGTTTAAATAATCTGGAAGGGTTCCGTTTCCAAGATTCTGGATATCCCCATCCACATAAAAGTCATCGATGGTTTTACCACAGGCGGGGGTGGAAAGGATGACGGTGCGAATATGGGGATAAGCCTCCTCAATTAACTGCAGGGAGGCATTGAGGGAGCCGCTCCAGGTCAGCAGGTTACTGTCGTTATTAGGGTCGTAAAGAGGACGATGATCGATGTAGTCACTCAGATCATACATAATCACCAGCATATCCACAGTGGAAAAATCAAGGTCTTTCAATAGCTTTACGGTAGCCTCAGCATCAGAACCAAGAGACGCTGCAGCTTGTTCTAGAAGCGAATAATCATTACTGCAAAAGGCCTTTACAACGGAATACAGACTGACGCCATCAGCGGGATAGTCACTCTGGTAGGTTTCATTTTTCAAGGATTGAAAAGAACCCGAAAAGGAGGCGTCATAGGCAACACCATTCATCTCTTTAGCCAATGCCTGTGCAAGACCCTTTTCTCCCTTATTATCGGCAAAGGGGGAGTTGCCAAGGCAGAGAATGGTGGTCACTCCGTCATCAGTATACCCTTCTAAGCGGGAGGAGCTTAGAGGCTGGATATGATCCATGGTTTCCACATCAAATTCGGAGGTGTCCTCATTAGGGTCATAGCCGGAGGCTTCTCCTTTATTCCAGAGCCACAATTTTATGATGGCAAATAGAAACAGTGCCAGAATAACAATGAAAAAAATCAAGTGATAACTAATTCTTTTTTTCTCCATAGAAACATAATCCTTTCTTTAACCGCTTGCCAGGAGGATAATCTTAGGCTACTATACATGATAGGAGTGCAAAAGTCCACTTTTCTTAAAAATCTTAAGAATTTTTTCAGATATTGGGAGGCTGATATGAAAACAGAAATTTCCCCAAAGCGATTGATCCTGCTTCAGGCTGTAGTTATTCTTTATACCTTGTCCAGCGTGATGGCTAAATTTGCATCAGGAGAAGAAGCTTTAGAAAAAATAGTATTCTTTTTCGGTATGGATTTGTTTTTCTTAGGACTATATGCCCTGTTCTGGCAGCAACTGATTAAAGCTCTGCCACTGTCCGTAGCCTATGCCAATCGGGCTATGGCTTTATTATGGTCGGCTTTATGGGCAAGATTGATTTTTGATGAAAAAATCGGTGTGAAGCAAATAGCAGGAATAGTATTGGTAATCATCGGGATACTCATCATTAATGGAGATAAAAAGGAATCGGAAAGAGAGGGGGAGTAAAATGAAGCAGACCTATTTTCTTCTGGCAGTCTGTTCAGTATGTATTGCCTCCGTTTCTCAGATTTTGCTGAAAAAAGGAGCAGGACAGAGCTATTCTTCAAAAATACGAGAGTATTTAAACGGCTATGTAATTACAGGCTACGGTATGCTTTTTGTTTCCATGGTGCTGACGATTATGGCCTACAAGCACCTTTCCTTCCTTAGCATACCGGTGGTGGAGGCGCTGGGCTATATTCTTGTGCCGATCCTCAGCTTTTTTGTTTTTCGTGAGAGGATAACCCTTCGAAAGACCCTGGGAATCCTGTGTATTCTGGCAGGTATTGTGGTGTACTATAGCTGACCGGCGTTAAGCTTGCGATACCATTTGCTGTATTTATACATTCGATAAGTGGTGGACAGCTCTTTCAGAGAGGCTTCGCTGCTGCACATCTCGGTAAGAAGGGCCCGTTCAGCAGGATTCAGGTTGACGTATTCCATGTAGGAAAGCTGAAGTTCTGTCAGCTTCAGGCTGCAGCGGGGACAGAACATTTTATGCCCGTTTAGCATATGAATTCGTTTACAGCATTTACAAAAATGAACATACATCATGGGATATCTCCTCTTTTCATGGTGATTTACCTATATTCTGGCAGATTTTGCTACAAAGCACAATTAATTTCCATCGTGAAAATTCGGTAAAATCTGCCATATTTTTCCGGTGGTTGAAAGGACGGAAAGTTGATGCTATAATAATACAGGTTTACATAAGGAATCGATATGTGAAAACTCTGGAATAACAGGAGGAATACATGAAAGGTTTTTTCAAGAAGAAAGAAAAGGTGAAGCAGACAGACACTGAACTGGAGCTGATTAATCTGGATGAAACAGCAGGCTGGTCTAAGCTGGAGGTTGCTCACAAGCTAAGGCGGCAGGAGGCCGTAGAAAGAGGAAAAGAAGCCATTGTCCGAAGGGAAGAAAGCAGACAGACGGATATGGAAATGGCCGGAGAGCTTTGCCCGGAGGTTTTGGCAGAAGAAGTGGATTTTGCCAATGGAGAGAAAGTTCCGGGGGATGAAGCAGAGGTTGGTGAAAGCTCCAAAGAGATGGATTACATAGAAATGACCCGGGAAGCAGAAGATAGGGAAAGTGGAGAAGAATCTGGAGAAGAAGCCGGGCAGGCAGAGGAATTGAAATATCTGTCTATGGAAGAAGATGATGATGAAGATGAAGCAGAAGAAGCCGGGCGGTTTGACCGAAGAAAAAGGGCAGGATTTTCTGCTCGTTTCAGCACTATGGATAAGATTTTGGCAGGAACCGGAGCCGCCATTGTTATACTGGCGGTCATTACTGCAGGTGCCCTTCTGGGAAAAAGAGCAACGACACAGCAGATAGAAGCTCTGGCTCCCGTTGGAGAACAGTTAGAAACGGTAGGGATTCTGGGAGAGGATACTCTGCTGGCTGTGGGAGATGCCAGAAAAGCCATGGAAGAAGCAGCCCAGCTTGAGGAGGAGCTGCTGAAGGAGTATGAGGAAGAAGAACTGACCACAGAAGTAAGGGTGAGTATGAAGCTTACTTCTGTGCAGAAGGATTTGAAGATTAAATTCGTAAACAGTAAAAGTGGAAAACTGGTGGGGAATGTCCCTTTTGAAGTAAAGATTACGGCACCGGGAGATAAGTCTTATACCCAGAAGGATGAGGATAAGGATGGAATCATTTACCTCACCAAACTGGAGCCGGGACAGTATACAGTGGCTATGCTTGAACTGGATCAGATGGAGGGCTATAGCTTCAGTACGGCAGCAGAAAGCATTAAGGTGAAGGAAAGCATTGATTACCAGAAAATTGACGTAACCAATGAAATCAAGGATGCCAGCCAGGTCAATGTGGCCAAAGAGGATACGGCGGCAAAGGTAGAAACAGAAGCTACACTGACGGATACGGTAGAGTGGGTAGAGTCCACTAAGACGGAAACCAGTGCAGCCTCTACCTATGTGGAAATCAAGAAAAATGATATTGCGGAGCCTTCTGCACAGGCCAGACTGAAGCTCCTAAGAAGCTTTTATCTGACCAGTGAGGTGAAGGCAGATACCCCGGAAACAGGGGAAGCCGGATCCAAGCCGGAGGGTGATTCGTCTGCCTCCGATTCTAATGGTTCCTCTACCCCGGATTCAGGAAATCCTGATTCCTCCGGCTCCGGGAATGGTGGAAGCTCTGAATCCGGAAGTGAGACCACCCCAGGTACTCCGGATGGTGGAACCGGTGGTGACAGCACCACTACCCCAGGTACTCCGGAAGGAGGTGGTTCCTCTACGCCGGATCCCAGTGTGCCTGAGACGGAGGAGCCAAAGCCTGTAGAAACGGTACTTACCTTAAGTCCAACCAGCCTTTCTCTGGTGGAAGGCCAGACGGCTGCTTTAACGGCTGCCCTTACCCCGGACAATGGGGGAGACAAAACGTTTAGCTGGAGCAGCTCGGCAGAGACTGTTGCACAGGTGAGCGGAGGAACAGTAACCGCGGTTAAGGCGGGAGAGGCAGTAATTACCGTTAAGGCGGGAGGAAAAGAAGCTACCTGTAAGGTGACGGTGACGGCAAAGCCGGTGGAAACCCAGATTACTCTGGACAGGACTACAGCTTCTTTAAAAACCGGAGACGTTCTGACCTTAAAGGCTACGGTAACTCCGGCAGGAAAAAATCTTTCCTGGTCCTCCTCGGTACAGTCCGTTGCTACGGTGGAAAACGGAATAGTGATGGCAAAGGCTGCCGGAGAAACGGTGATTACGGCTACAGCAGACGGAAAAAGTGCCACCTGTAAGGTGACGGTAACGGCTTCCTATGATCCCAAGCAGGATACCACTACCGTATTAAAGACCAAAGACGGAAAAACGGTATATTACTATTCTAATGGACAATATATCGAAGCTAAGGCCGCTGACTATTATAAATACAGTACCTTCTATAAACAGGAAACAACCTCTCAATATAAATATACGGGCTGGCAGAACCTGGATGGAAAGACCTATTATTTTGATAAGAACGGAAATAAGGTAACCGGTGAACAGGTAATTCAGGGAGCCAAGTATACCTTCAACAGCGATGGCTCTCTGCATACCGGCTCCGGCGTTCTGGGAATTGATGTGTCTACCTGGAATGGGAATATCGATTGGGCAAAGGTGAAAAATTCCGGTGTATCCTATGTGATTATTCGTACCGGCTTCAGAGGCTCTACCCAGGGAGCGCTGGTAGAGGATGCTAAATTCAGGCAGAATATTCAGGGAGCGACCAATGCGGGACTTAAGGTAGGAGTATATTTCTTCACCCAGGCAATCAATGAGGTGGAGGCAGTGGAGGAAGCTTCTATGGTGCTTAGTCAGATTAAAAATTATAAAATAACCTACCCTGTCTTTATTGACGTGGAAAGCAGCGGAGGACGGGCCGACGGATTGGATGCAGGAACCCGAACCAAGGTAATCAACGCCTTCTGCCAGACCATTCAGAATGGTGGCTACCGGGCCGGTATCTATGCCAATAAAACCTGGCTTGCCCAGAAAATGAACATCAGTGCCCTCAGTGGCTATAAAATCTGGTTAGCGCAGTATAATACCCAGGTTACCTACGGGGGAAGATATGATATGTGGCAGTATTCGGATAAGGGAAGTATTCCCGGAATCAGTACCAGGGTAGATATGAATTTAAGCTATATGAGTTATTAATGGAGGAAAGAAAATTGATGGCGGCCGTTAAACGACGGCCGCTTTTTTCTGTAACTTTTAGTTGTATTCAAACAGGAAAAAATGTGGTACAATAAGAACAACTATGAATAGGCGGAGGGATAACCTATGAGAACTTACTTAGTAACAGGCGGAGCAGGATTCATTGGCTCTAACTATATTCATTACATGTTTCGTAAATATGACCGGGATATTCGGATTATTAATGTGGACTTGCTTACTTATGCGGGCAATCTGGAGAATCTGAGAGACGTAGAAAGCAGAGAAAACTATAGCTTTATTAAGGCAGATATTTGCGATAAGGAAGCCATACGCAGGATTTTTGCAGAAAATGATATTGATCGGGTAGTTCACTTTGCAGCAGAAAGTCATGTAGACAGAAGTATCCGTAATCCGGAGATATTCGTACAGACCAATGTATTGGGAACGCTGGTTTTACTGAATTGTGCTAAGGAGGCCTGGGAGCTTCCTGACGGCAGCTTCAGAGAGGGAAAGAAATTCCTCCATGTTTCTACGGATGAGGTGTATGGCTCGCTGGAGGAGGAGGGAACCTATTTTTATGAGACTACTCCTTATGATCCTCACAGCCCTTATTCAGCCAGCAAGGCCTCATCAGATATGCTGGTTAAGGCCTATATGGATACCTACCGCTTTCCGGCCAATATCACCAACTGTTCCAATAATTACGGCCCCTATCAGTTTCCGGAAAAGCTTATCCCTCTGATTATCAACAACGCATTACAGGGAAAGAAGCTGCCGGTTTATGGAGATGGCAAGAATGTACGGGATTGGCTGTATGTAGAGGATCATGCCAAGGCTATTG
>JBJELR010000184.1:0-2497 GCA_051879255.1 Lachnospiraceae bacterium
GGACAAACGGTTTTCAAGACCGCCTCGTTATGACCACTTCGATACCTCTCCATGTAAGTATCTTTCTGCTACATCTTTCCAGACGCAAAATTGATTTTAGCAAAAATAGTATCGGCTGTCAACCAAAATTTTTGTTTTCATTGTACTTTTCATTGTACTCCTTCCAGAAAAGCTTCAGCTACCTTCATATCCTCCGGTGTGGTGATCTTAATATTTTCATAGCTTCCCTCTACCAGATGTACCTTTTCCCCTAAAAAATATTCTACCACCATAGCATCATCAGTGACCGAAATTTCCGTCTTTTTTCCGCAAGCCTCCAGCGCCATTAGCCTATCATAGGCCTCCTTAATCAATGGAAAAGAAAAGGCCTGTGGAGTTTGAATCATCCAGACCCGGCTTCTGTCCGGTGTGGATGCAATATTTAACTGGTCGTCTGCCAGCTTTATGGTATCCTTTACGGGCATTCCGGCTACGCAGGCACCATAGGTAACGGCCCCCTCTATGCAGCGTTCAATGATTTCCCTGCTCAAAAAGGGTCTGGCTCCATCCTGAATAAGTACATAATCACAGCTTTTTGCAGCCAAAAGCCCCTGATAGACCGAATGGTAGCGTTCCTTTCCCCCGGCTACAATCGCTTTCACCTTGGTAAAGCCTCCGGCCTCCACAATTTCCTTCCGACAGTATTCCTCCTCCCCTGCACCGATAACCAGCACGACCTCATCCACCGGGCTGTTCTCAAAGGCTGCCAGAGAATAGGTCAAAATAGGTTTTCCCCCCAATAAAAGATACTGCTTGTGCACCTTGCTTTCCATTCTCCTGCCCTGTCCTGCCGCAAGACAGACCGCTATGGTTTTTTTTCTGTTACTCATATCCTCTCTCCCAGCTTAAGTCCCGGAACCGCATTCAAGTCATAACCATGGCGCACTCCTTTTACATATTCGTAATAGGCTGCTGTCCCAATCATGGCTGCATTGTCTGTACAATAAATTGGTGAAGGCGAATAAAAATGGACTCCCTGCTGTTTACAGGCATCCATTAGTGCATTGCGAAGATTGCTGTTGGAAGCCACCCCACCGGCTATGGCAAAGGAAGAATATCCATAGGCTTTAACTGCCTTCATGGAGTGTTCCACCAGTACATCCACTACCGCTTTTTGGAAGGAGGCTGCCACATCCGCCTGACAAATACTTTCCCCTTTCATTTCACAGGTGTTCAGGTAATTGAGCACCGCTGATTTCAGGCCACTGAAGCTGAAATCGTATTCACTTCCCGCTACTTTAGCTCTGGGGAAATGAATAGCCTCCGGGTTTCCTTCTCCGGAAACCCGATCAATCTTGGGTCCCCCCGGATACCCCAGCCCAATGGCTCTTGCCACCTTATCAAAGGCCTCTCCTGCCGCATCGTCTCTGGTTCTTCCTAAAATCTCATATTCACCATAATCCTGTACTTCCACCAAATGAGAATGCCCGCCGGAAACCACCAGACAGATAAAAGGCGGCTTAAGCTCCTCATGCTCAATATAGTTTGCACTGATATGGCCTTCAATATGATGCACCCCGATTAAGGGCTTTTTCAGGGCAAAGGCTAAAGCCTTGGCGGTGGATACACCCACCAGTAATGCCCCCACCAGACCGGGACCATAGGTTACTGCAATGGCAGTAATTTCCGAAAGAGCCACTCCTGCCTCCTGCAGTGCCTGTTCAATAACCTGATTGATTTTCTCAATGTGCTTACGGGAAGCGATTTCCGGAACCACCCCTCCATAAACCGTATGTAAATCGATTTGAGAAGCAATCACATTGGACAATACTTCTCTCCCATTTCTGACTACCGCTGCAGCGGTTTCATCACAGGAGCTTTCTATGGCTAAAATATAAACCTCTTTTTCCCTCATCTTTATCCCTTCTATCTTTTCCTCTATTGACCGGTTCCATTGTCAACCTGCTTCCAGCCATAGATTTTCCAATGCCCATCTACATCCTTACGGAGGATAAATACTTCTTCTACACTCTGCATAAACGTACCCGTTCTGACACTATAGGTGCAATACAATCTTGACCACTCATAGCCGTCCTCCCGGAAATCTTCCACATCCGTACTTGCGGAAGTGAAATAGGATGAAATTTTATAATTGCTTTCTTTAAATGCAGTGGTCTCACTGCGCAAATCCTTCAGATAGCTCTCGTCATCTTTGTTTGCTGCCAGTTCATCATCGTACAGCTCCCTTATCCTCATGGCAAGCTCTACCAGTTCTTCTTCGGAATAGGTTTCATTATAGAGACACTTGATAATTTCGCTGTAATATTTAACTACTTCCTTAGGTGTCTGGGGATAATTACGCTCCAAATCCCGTAAAAGTACATTCTGTACGGCAGTCACCTCCACCTGCTCGGAATTATTTTTTTTCCCTCTCATCGATACAGAATAATAAACAATCAAAATAATTACTACAATTAGAAACAGAAAAAATACTCCTCTTGGGCTTTTAAAACGTTTC
>JBJELR010000185.1:0-2492 GCA_051879255.1 Lachnospiraceae bacterium
TACAATTCGATTCTCCAGCCCCATTACTACATCCAAATTTCGCAGCCCGATATCCGTATCAATCATGACCACCTTTTTTCCTAAGGCAGCAAGTCCTCCTCCCAGGTTTGCCGTTGTGGTTGTTTTTCCTACACCACCTTTTCCGCTTGTAATGACAATAACTTCACACATATTCTACTTTCCTCCGTAAACAGATGAATTATTGTCCTCTGGCATTTTCTTAAATAGTCAGAAATTCCAGCAATTCTTTCGTAATCGGCTCCATAACGATATGAGAATCCTTCACATATGCTATCTTCGGCTGTACCTTTGGCTTAATACTCCATTTGAATTTTTCCTTTGGTCTATAGCGAAAGTCTCCGATTTTAAGTTTTTCGGGAGACATTTCCAGCGCAACTACATAATGCCCTTCTTCACCGCCAAAGCCTGCATGTGCTTCTCCATACAGACCACCGACAATGATAATGTCCTTCGCAGCAGTGACCGAACAGCCGGGATAAACATCCCCTAAAATGACCATACTGGATTCAGTCTCGATTTTCTGGCCATTTTTCAGGGTACCCCGATAAAAACGACCAAAATTATCGGTATGCTGCATATCCACCTTCTGAATGGCTTTCACAAATTTTTTGTTGGTTTCTTCATTTTTTCCAATAATACAGACAATTTCTAAATTGGAATTGTCCTGTATGGTCCGTACCAGCAGCCGTTCATCTTCTTCCTGAAGGATCTTCCCTTCTATAGAAAGAGCCATTTTGGCATCCCGGAAAAAGTTTCTGCTGTGGCTGAATTTCTCTGCAACTTCTTCTAAAAGCTGGTGGATTTCCAGCTCAGGATTCAGATAAAGGGTTATCCCATTAGGGAAGCTTTTAATCATAATATTTCCCTTCATTTCTTCTTCCTTCCCTCCTTATTGTTAATCTCCGCCGGCGGCAGATACATCAGGAACGTTGGCAGTTCCGGAAAGCAGCTCATCCTCCTGTTGAAGGCCAAAATAATACTGATAAATATCTCTGGTCAGATTGGCTGCATAATTAGAGGTATAACCATTGGCAATTCGGGTGGTTACCGTAATCTCCGGATTTTCATAGGGAGCGTAGCTGACGAACAGAGCATGATTAGCCCGCTTACGACTCTCCTCTGCGGTTCCGGTCTTTCCGGCAACATTAACCCCTAAACTGCTGTAATCACTTCGTTTTAATACTACCTGGCGCATTCCCTGCCCAATAGAGCTCCAGGTGGAAGGGGCCAATTCCATACGATTGCGTATATTTGGCGAAAAATCTTTCAGCAGGTTGTTATTGGAATCCATTACCTTATCAATTAAGCTCAAATCATAGCAGGTTCCTCCATTGGCAATGGTGGTTACATAGCGAGCTAAGCCTACCGTAGTAAAGCTGTTTTTTCCCTGCCCAATAGCTGACAGTACAGAGTAATCATTGGAAACCACAGGAGAAGCCTCGTCTATTTCGATACCGGATTTATCACTCAATCCATACATATCTGCATACTTATACAGTTTATCAATTCCCACATTACTGTTGTAGGTATCTTTGGTGATACCCAACTGATAGCCTACCTCATAAAAGAAACAGTTACAGGAATTAGCAATTCCTCCTACCACATTCAGATTTCCATGGGCTCCGGGATAAATCCAGCATTTATACTGATCTGTAGTAAAACGGTCAAAAATTCCCCGACACAAAATAGTACTTGCAGTGGTCACAATGCCTTCTTCCAGAGCAGCCGTTGCAGATACCATTTTGTAGGTGGAGCCGGGCACCGTTCTCTGCTGGGTGGCACTGTTCCACATGGGTCTGGTCAGGTCACTTTGCAGTTGGGCAAAATACCGGGCATCAATGCTGTTGGCCAACCGGTTATTATCGTAACTGGGATAACTGACCAAAGCCAGAACCTCTCCCTGGGTATTGGTTACTACCACCGATGCAGAGCAGGGATCCAGGGCCAGTTGTGCCGGTGTAATATAAAGATTTTCAATGAGAAAGAGAATGAAATTATAGGCAGAAATCTGTTCCGACAAAAATCTGTTCTTCTCCTCCTCCGTAATACTGACTACCTCCTGCTCCAAAAGAACCGTACAAATCTGCTTAGGAGTAATGTCATTATTTTTAATCATATACTTATAGATTTTTTTTGCAAAAGTCGTATTATTTTCCAACCGCTCAAATATATATTGGGTAAGGGCAGAAAAGATTTCCTCCGAATCCGCATACTTACTGCTCAAATTGATTTTGGAAACATCAATCCAGTTTTGGGAAATACAGTAGGTTAAAAAATCCCCCAGGCTGATGGTTTCTTCCGTTTTCCAGGCTTTATAGGTGGGATCCTCCGTATTAACAGCATCCAAGATGATTACCCCATTATCCATCAGCATAGTGACAATATAGCTTTGATAAACCTGATACTCTGTTTCCAGTTCTTTATAGACGGTATTTCCTTCATTAAGTTCCTCTGAAAGCCGGGTGAAAATC
>JBJELR010000186.1:0-2484 GCA_051879255.1 Lachnospiraceae bacterium
GTAATGAAATCGCAGCTTTCGTAAATGGCATCCACATTCAGCACATGTTTAACATCGCGGCTTAAATTCCATGCAGCATCTACGGAGACATAAGGATCGTAGCCATAAACCTCCATTCCCATATGCTTTGCCACATTGGCTACTTTGACACCAATGGCACCAAGGCCGATAATTCCCAGCTTCTTATTCTCTATCTCTGTACCGGCAAAGTTCTTCTTCTCTTTTTCCGCAGCCTTTGCAATGTCCGGGTCAGCCTGATTGTCCTTCACCCAGTTGATACCCCCTACCACATCTCTGGCAGCCAGAAGCATTCCGGCAATGACCAGTTCCTTAACTCCGTTGGCATTGGCACCGGGAGTATTAAAGACAACTATTCCCTTTTCTGCACATTTCTCCAGAGGAATATTATTCACTCCTGCACCGGCTCTGGCAACTGCCAGAAGACTGTCCGGCAATTCCATATCATGCATGGAGGCACTGCGCACCAAAATTCCATCTGCTTCTTTCACGTTATCGGTCTGTACATAATTTTCATTAAAACGATCGGTTCCTACCTTGGCGATAGGATTCAGACAATGATAGCTAAACATAAATTCCTCCATTCTGCAGACTTCTTTTCGTCCAAAGGCATCTCTTGAAGCGATATCCTTCTTCTTTTAAGCCTGACAGTTTTCTGCTTCAAATTTTTTCATAAACTCAACTAATTTTACTACTCCCTCTCTGGGCATGGCATTATAAATACTGGCGCGCATTCCACCTACGCTTCTGTGGCCTTTCAAATTTTCCAGTCCGGCTTCTTTAGCCTCTTTTACAAATTTTGCATCCAGCTCAGCATCACCGGTAATGAAGGGAACGTTCATCAACGAACGATCCTCTTTTCTAACGGTTCCCTTAAACAGCTTGCTACCATCCAGGAAATCATAAAGAATCGCTGCCTTTTCTTCATTATAGGCTTTCATCGCTTCAAGTCCGCCCTGCTTTTTCAGCCACTTAAATACTTTACCGCAAATATAGATTCCATAGGCCGGGGGCGTATTGTACAGAGATTCATTATCTGCATGAATTTTATACTGCAGCATGGTGGGGGTTCCGGGAAGAACATCCTCTGTAATCAAATCCTCTCTTATAATAACGATTACCACGCCGGCAGGTCCAATATTCTTTTGCACTCCACCGTAAATAATACCGTATTTGCTTACGTCTACAGGCTCCGATAAGAAACAGCTGGAAACGTCTGACACTAAGGTCTTTCCCTTGGTATTAGGAAGCTCCTTGAACTTCGTTCCGTAAATGGTATTGTTTTCACAAATATAAACGTAGTCTGCATCCTCTGAAATAGGTAAATCGGAACAATCCGGTATGTAAGAAAAGGTTTCGTCCTCACTGGAGGCGATTTTGTTTACTTTGCCATATTTTCCTGCTTCCTGATAGGCCTTTTTCGCCCACTGCCCGGTAACAATGTAATCTGCCACTTTATTTTTCATCAGATTCATGGGAATCATGGCAAACTGCTGGCTGGCTCCTCCCTGTAAAAACAACACCTTATAGTTATCAGGAATGTTCATCAAATCCCTTAAATCAGCCTCTGCCTCCTTGATAATGGTTTCGTAAACCTTGGAGCGGTGGCTCATCTCCATAACGGACATTCCACATCCTTTGTAATCCAGCATTTCCTCCGCTGCTTCCTGCAATACCTCCTCGGGCAAAACTGCAGGACCTGCGGAAAAATTATACACTCTGGCCATTTTTTCTCCTCCATTCTATTGTTAAATCATTTAACCGGACTTATCGCATTTTCTGCTAAAATCTGCTTGGCTCTGAATAGTCAACATTGTACAATGCTTTCATGCTTTAGTCAATCACCTTGTTAATAATATATCAAAACTGTCTGTTTAGGCTGTTTTGATATTTCTTCATGAAAAACTCCTGTCGTCATTTTCTATCTGGCTTGCTTTTTCAAGTCTTCTTCATCAAAAGCATCACTGATGGGTGCACCAGCCGGTACCATAGGAAATACCTTATCATCTTTGGGAATGATACAATTAATCAAAACCGGCTTTTTTAACTGAATCGCTTTCTCAATCGCCGGAGCCACTTCGTCTTTGGTGGTTACCAGAATGGCTTCACAGCCCAGTCCCTCGGCTACTTTACAGAAGTCCACCTGATCTTCCAATATGGTTTGTGAATATCTTCCCTGATAAAACAGATTCTGCCACTGCCGCACCATACCCAGTACATGGTTGTTCATTACCACTTGGATGATAGGGATATGGTAACGGCTGGCTGTTGCCAGTTCATTCATATTCATACGAAAGCAGCCATCTCCCGCAATATTGATACAGATTTTGTCAGGCCTGCCTATTTTTGCCCCAATACAGGCTCCCAATCCATAGCCCATAGTTCCCAGGCCTCCGGAGGAAAGGAAGGTTCTTGGCTTCGTATAATGGTAAAACTGAGCCGCCCACATCTGATGCTGGCCCACAT
>JBJELR010000187.1:0-13976 GCA_051879255.1 Lachnospiraceae bacterium
AGCTATGGATCGGGCTATGGAGGCAGGAATTGACGATGTGGGACTGGGGGTTTTATTTGGACTTGAGATGTATCGTTATGAATTTGCAGGACTATTAATGAATGCCGAGCATCTGGAGGCTGTCCATGGGGTTGGTCCTCATACCATCAGTGTACCGCGAATCAAGCGTGCTGAGGGAATAGACCCTTCCACCTTTGATAATGGGATCAGTGATGATATTTTTGCCAAAATATGTGCCCTTATCCGTATTTCGGTTCCCTATACCGGAATGATTATTTCTACCAGAGAAAGTAAGGAGGTAAGAGAAAGAGTGCTGCATCTTGGCGTATCACAGATCAGTGGAGCATCCCGAACAAGTGTGGGAGGCTATGTGGAGCCGGAACCGGAGGAAGAAAATTCACAGCAGTTTGATGTCAGCGATAATCGGACATTGGATGAGGTGGTAAACTGGCTGATGAAGCTGGGCTACATTCCAAGCTTCTGTACGGCCTGCTATCGAGAGGGAAGAACAGGAGATCGTTTTATGGCCCTTTGCAAGAGTATGCAGATTTTAAACTGCTGTCACCCCAATGCCCTGATGACCCTGAAGGAATATTTGGAGGATTATGCCAGTGAACAGACAAGGGAAATCGGGATGGAGCTGATTGCGCGGGGGCTGGAGGAGATTCCCAATCCCAAGGCAAAGCAGACGGCATATGAGTACATTCATGATATTTCTGAGGGTAAGCGGGATTTCCGCTTTTAAGATAGAATGGGGAGGAAAAGGATATGGCAGGAAGCCTTCAGCATACACCCTCTGCCAACCGGCTTCATATCGGCGTGTTTGGCAGGGCAAACAGCGGCAAATCAACTTTTATTAATGCATTGACCGGTCAGCAGGTTTCCATTGTTTCGGAAACAGCGGGAACAACAACGGATCCTGTCTACAAGGCAATGGAGCTTCATCCTATTGGAGCCTGTGTCCTGATCGATACGGCAGGCTTTGATGATAGAGGAGAACTGGGAGAAAAGCGTGTGGAAAAAACACGATTGGCTTCGGAAAAGGCAGATATTGCCATTCTTCTCTTTTCGTCGGATGCTTTAAGCGGAGGAGGGGAATTCAACGCTTTTCATGCAGAGGAGATTTTTCAGGAGGAGCTTTGCTGGTATCGTCGGTTTCAAGAGAGAAAGACACCGGTTCTTTTGCTCATTGGAAAGGCGGATAAGAAGGATGTGACAGGACTGTATACCTGGCTAAAGGAGGTTACGGGGGAGGAGGCAATTGCAGTCAGTGCGAAAACAAAGACAGGGATAGAGCAGGTAAAGGAAGCACTGGCAAGAAAGCTGCCGGAAAATTACGGAAATGATTCGATTACGGGAGATATGGTACAAAAGGGAGATTTGGTGCTGCTGGTGATACCTCAGGATATTCAGGCGCCGAAGGGCCGTCTGATTCTCCCTCAGGTACAGACCATAAGGGAGTTGCTTGATAAAGGCTGTCTGATTATGAGTACCACAAAGGATGGGCTGCCTGCTTCCCTGGCAGCATTAAGCCGCCCACCAAAGCTGATGATTACGGATTCCCAGGTTTTTGACTATGTCTATGAGCATAAGCCGGCAGAAAGTATGCTAACCTCCTTTTCTGTCCTGTTTGCGGCATATAAGGGTGATTTACCGTACTATGTAGAGGGGGCCAGGCAGATTGATTCACTCACCGCCCGTTCCCGGGTATTGATTGCAGAGTGCTGTACACATGCTCCTCTCCAGGAAGATATCGGGAGAGTGAAGCTTCCCCGTATGCTAAAAAAACGCTTTGGAGACACACTGGTTGCGGATATAGTAAGCGGAACGGATTTTCCGGAGGATTTAACGGGTTATAATCTAATCATTCAGTGCGGCGCGTGTATGTTTAACAGAAAGTATGTGATGTCACGAATTGACCGGGCCAAAGACCAGGGTGTTCCCATGACGAATTACGGAGTTGCAATTGCCCATCTGACCGGAATTTTAGAGCAAATATCCATGCCGGATTAAGGAACAGGTGTACATAATACTTGACATAAATTGTCCACATTTGTAGAATGCTAATATACAGTCTATAGGAATCAGTTATTTCGGCAGTAGGAGGTTATTAAGCATGAAATTAAAAAGAATAATCAGTGTAATATGTACGATTACAATGCTGTTTTCCTTAACCGCATGTACTGCGGCAAACCAGGAAAATGCAGGGGGAACACAGACAGAAAGCAGTACACAAGCAGTAGAAAATAAGGGAGGCATTGCCGTCAAAGCAGCAACGAAGAATCCTTATCGTGATCCGGTTAAGATTGCGTGGATCCCTACGGCAGCTTCTGAAGCAAACGGAACGGCCTGGGGAAAGGGTATCAGACAGGAGCTGGAATATTGGAACAATGTTGAGTTTAATATCTTTGATGGAGAGAAAAGCTCTGATACACAGAATGCAATTATTGCCGATTTGATTGCACAGGATTATGATGGTATCATTTTACAGGCCTGGAATTCGGATGCCAGTGCACAGGCGGTTGCAGATGCAGAAGCAGCAGGTATTCCGGTGGTTTGCATCAATATTGATGTAAATACACCCCATGCGGGTCTGGTTGCCATGACGGATGTGGAAGCCGGATATGCAATCGGCCAGCGTATGGCAAAGGATCTTAACGGGAAAGGAAATGTAGTGGTCATTCAGGCAACACCGGGTGCGGCACGAGGTGAGAATCTGGAGCAGGGCTTCCGGCAGGCTATGGCAGAATATCCGGATATCACCATATTGGGTGAACAGACAGCCGAGTGGAATATGGAAAAGGCAAATACCGTTATGCAGGACTTTCTGACCACATATGGGGATCAGATAGATGCTGTTTTTGCCCATAATGATCAGATGGCTGAGGGAGCCGGAGAAGCCGTTCGGAATGCAGGACGTTCCGACATTATGATTTGGGGAGCCAACGGGGAAACGAAAGCACTTGAGTATATTGAAGACGGAATAATCACCGGAACGGTTTACACGAATTGCTATGACCAGGGTGCAACGGCTGCCCGTATGCTGATGATGTATATCGGCTCTAATATTGACACCTCAACCTTCACCGAGACACCGGTAATCAAGATGCCGCCCATGACGGTAGATTCCGGTAATGTTGATTCCATTACGGAGGATATGCGGTGGTAACCGTTTAAAATTGCAGACTTACAATAGGACAGATGGCACGTGTCGGCACGCAGCCATCTGTTTCAATATTATTCGGGAACGAGACAGCGCCAAAGGCCGTTCGTTTCTGAAAATATGCAGAAATGGAGGTACCCATGAGACAAGAGACATTACGGCGTATGATTTCCTTTGCCCTCCTGTCCATTCTGATCGTTGTTTTTTCAACAACGACGGATTCCTTTTTAACCCCGGCAAATATGATAACACTTTTACGAGAATGCTCCGTTATCGGCATTTTGGCAATAGGAGTTACCATAACGATTATCACAGGGGGAAATGACCTTTCCTGCGGCCATCTGATGGGAGCCGTTTGTATGGTATTTGCACACCTGTATTACTATACGGGATTACCCTTGATGGCCATTCTTCTCCTCTCACTTTTGACGGCAATTGCGGGAGGGCTTCTCAACGGTATTTGTGTAGGGGTATTACAGATTCCGGATTTCATTGCCACCTTATCGACGCAGTTCATTTTTACGGGACTGACCTATATTCTGGCCATTCGAAATGAATACGGACAGATCAGTGCAGCGCAGATTAATAATAAGACTATGGTTGCTTTAGGAGGACAAATTGCGGGAGGACTTTATCTGGTGACACTGGTCTTTTTCGGAATGGCAATTTTGGGACAGATTTTTTTGAAAAGCACAAAGTGGGGAATATATATTTATGCAATCGGTGCTAATCGCAAAAGTGCGGAATATTCCGGTATCAGTTTTATCAAAACGAAGATAACTGCTTTTATCATCTCTGGTTTCTGTGCTTTTGTTGCCGCTATGTTTACCATTGGAAGATATCGTTCCAATGAGGTGGCAACGGGACAGACCTTTGCCCTGCAGGCTATATCGGCAGCAGTTATCGGCGGTGCAGCCTTTACCGGGGGGAGAGGAGATATGTTTGGTACGGTAATCGGAGTGCTATTTATGCAGGTGCTCAGAAACGGTATGCGTAAATATGGCTTTACCACACAGACCCAGGCCGTAGTGGCCGGGGTGATTATTGTATTGATGCTGATTTTTGATGCATATTACAATGAATTTATGCAAAAACGCAACAAAAGGGCTGCGGCTGCTTTACGGGAAAAAAAGGCGGTGAATGGGAATGGATAAAGGTATTTTGTTAGAAATGAACAATATTGAAAAAGTATTTGCCCATGTGCATGCCCTGGATGGTGTAAATTTTCAGGTGCGAAAAGGAGAGGTGCATGCTCTTCTTGGGGAAAACGGTGCGGGCAAATCGACTTTGATCAAGATTTTGACAGGAGTATATCCTAAGGATGGCGGACAGATTTTTATGGAGGGAGAGGAAGTAAATATTTCCTCCAGAGAAGATGCAGCCGCCCTGGGAATTTCCGTAATTTTCCAGGAGCTTTCCCTGGTGCCTACGCTTTCGGTTTATCAGAACATTATGCTGGGAAAGGAGCTCTCCCGGTTTGGCTTTGTTCAGGCGAATAAGGAGAAAAAAAAGATTGCGGATCTGATTGAATACTACGGATTTTCACTGGGGGTAAATGATATTGTGGAAACCTTGTCCGTAGCACAGAGGCAGATGGTTGAAATTTTAAAGGCTCTTGCCGGTGAGGCGAAGCTGATCATTATGGATGAACCAACGGCATCCTTATCCAGCCATGAATCAGAGCTGCTGTTTAATATTATCAATCAGCTGAGGAAGCGGGGAGTAAGCATTATATACATCTCTCATCGTCTGGAGGAGGTATTTAATCTTTCTGACCGTATTACGATTTTAAGAGATGGTAAAATTACGGGTGTTGTAGAAAAAAATCAGATTATTCCGGCTGAAATCATCAGGATGATGATTGGAAAGTCGGTCAGTGAAGCAACGGCATCAAGGGTACTTCGACAGTCAGAGGCAGAAACGGTGCTTTCCGTACAACACTTATCCTGTCTGGGGGCTTACGAGGATGTCAGCTTTGAAGTGAAACGGGGAGAGGTTCTGGTATTGACGGGTCTGGTAGGCTCGGGCCGTACAGAAATCATTCGGGCGATTTATGGGGCTGATGCCCATGACAGCGGAAGGATAGAGCTGGAAGGTGAAAGTTATCAGCCACAGATCAAAAAGGCGGTTGCGGCAGGCCTTGGTCTGGTTCCCGAGGACCGGCGTACCCAGGGTTTTTCGCCGCTGCTTTCCGTAACCGGTAATGTAGCACTGACCAATTATGATAAGCTTTCTTCAAAAGGCTTTGTCAATAAAGCGGATGAGGACAGACTTGGCCGCCATGCAGCCGGGCTGGTGGATCTACGCCCACCCAATCCTGATGTTTTAGTGGGAAATCTTTCAGGGGGAAATCAGCAAAAAGTAGTGCTGAGTAAATGGCTAACCCGTAAGCTAAAGGTGCTTTTAATTGATGAGCCCACTGTGGGAATTGACATAGGCGCCAAGGACGAAATTTATCAGCTTATCGAAAAGCTGTCGGAGGAAGGTGTTGCAGTACTTATGGTATCCTCCGATCTTGCAGAAGTTTTACGTGTGGCTCACCGTATTATCGTTATGCGGGAAGGAAAAATGGTAAAGGAATTCCATACCGGTATTGTCACCCAGGAGGATATTCTAATGGCTTCGTCAGGTTTTGAGGCAGAAGGGGAGGTGTAAGGTGAAAAAAGTATTTTCCAACAGTCGGATCACCATTCTGACGTTACTGTGTATTTTTCTGACACTTACGACTAAGGGAAGATTTTTTACCTATAGTAATTTTGTCAGTATTATGTATTCTATTTCCCTAACGGGAATTATGATTTGCGGTGCCACCTTTCCGGTTTTGTTAGGAGGGATTGACCGTACAGTATCCGGGAATGCGGCAGTCTGCGGAGCGATGGCGGCAACGGTAGCCCTGTATTTTAATCAAACTAACCTGGGAGCAGTGCTTGCACTTTTTGGTGGTACTGCCTGTGGAATAATCAGTGGTTTTTTTCATGGCATCGTGCTGTCAAGATTTGCGATTCCGGCCTTTCTTTTGACCCTGGCAACAAACGAAGTATTGTATGGAATTGTACAGTTTATTACGGGCAATCAGTTGATTAACGTATTAAATTGTGAGCTGATGAACCAAATCGGACAATCCCGGCTTCTGGGGATACCGATTCCGGTCTACATTCTCTTAATCTGCTTTGCTGCCTGCTATATCATCTTAAATCATACGGTCTACGGAAGGCAGATTTATGCAGTTGGGGGCAACCGTCAGGCCTCAGAGCTGTCCGGTATTCCAACAAGGCGTGTGATAATCATTGCTTATACGATTTCCGGCTTCATGGGGGCTCTTTCCGGCTTTGTGCTCTCCTGTATGAATCGCCAGGCATCCGCAGCTCAGGCCCAGGGGTACGAGAATGATGTACTTGCGGCCATCGTTGTGGGTGGTGTGTCACTGCGGGGTGGTGAGGGTACTCTCCAGGGGGCTATGCTGGGAGCGATTTTAATTGGTGTGATGACCAATGGACTGCGTCTTTTAGGAATTGATTCTATTTACCATAATCTCATTAAAGGAATAATTATTATTGCTGCAATTGCCTGGGATATGTTATCGGCAGCGGGGAAATCAGGAACCGCTAAGCAGCCGTTTACAGGCTTATTTGCGAAAAAGAAGCTTAAAGGGGTATAAAGGAGCTGGAGATGAAGAAGGAAATAAACATGACAGTATCCCCCATTTGTTCAAAGGATGGGAAAAAATACGCATTTGTAGCATTTATGGATGGGAACAGGTCAGCAGAGGGAAAGATACCGGATTGTAAGATTCTGTCAAATGCAGGCTTTACGAAAAGTGAAGTGGAGCAGTTGGAAGCCTATATGAGAAACCGGTTGGAGGAGTTAAAGCGGATGGCTGCCGGGATTAGAATTATTGATGCACTGATGAAGTAAGGGAAGGTAGAGATGGAATCTATTTTAGAAAATAGCAATCAAGACAAAGAAAGAGCCGCCCGTTCCAGTGCACGATTAGAGCGTATGCGGCGGGAGAAGCAGCGTCAGATGAGACGTCGGCGAATGTGGAAAAAATATTTTCGTTTGGGTGTGGGACTTGTTGGTCTTATCCTCGTGATGATTACCTCCGTTGCCGCCCTTGGAAAAAAAGAGGAGGTCAGTAAAAATCAGCAGCAGACAGAAATGGTTAAGCAGCCTGAAGCCATACAGCCATTGGAGAAAGAGGAAGGACAGGCCGGTGCAGCAGAAGGGGTAACCATAAATGAGGAAAGGCCCCTTGGGTCGGAAGCAGAAATGCAGGTATACAGCTTTGAAACAACCTCAGCTACCGGCACCATAGACAGTGAGGAAATCATCAGTGACTATGCTATTTTAGTTGATGAAAGCAAAGATACGATTATTGCCTCTAAGAGAGCAAGGGAAAGGATATCCCCGGCCTCCATGACGAAGGTATTGACGATTCTTGTGGCAGCAGAGCATCTTACCGAGGATAAGCTGGATGATACGTTTACGATGACGAGAGAAATTACGGATTATGGCTACATTAACGATTGCAGCTCCGTAGGCTTTCTGGATGGGGAAAGGGTAACCGTACGGGATTTATTTTATGGAACCATATTACCCTCAGGCAGTGATGCGGCAGTTGGACTTGCTACTTATGTGGCAGGCTCCCATGAAGCATTTGTGGAGCTGATGAACCAGAAGCTGGAAAAGCTCGGGTTATCGGACAGCGCACATTTTACCAACTGTGTGGGAATTTACGATAAGAACCACTATTGTACAGTATATGACATGGCTGTCATTATGAAAGCGGCAGTACAGAATGAGTGGTGCAAAAAAGTTTTGTCCACCCATAATTACACAACAGCCCCTACAGCAGAGCATCCTGAGGGACTGAATATTTCTAACTGGTTTTTGCGCAGAATCGAGGATAAGGATACCGGTGGGGCGGTACTTTGTGCAAAGACCGGATATGTAGCACAGTCTCAGAATTGTGCAGTAAGCTATGGTATTTTTGCAGATGGAAGGCCATATATCTGTGTATCTGCCGGGTCAACCAGTTCCTGGAGATGTATTTATGACCATGTAGAAATCTATAATCGATATATTCCCGGATAATTTTGGCAGCAGGGCTAAAGGAAAGATGTAGCTGAACGATTAAATTCCGGGTATGGAGGTGTAATTGCGGCATATCGGACGAGGAAAGTAAATAGAGTGTATAAAGCCTATTGCAGAGAGAATGGTAATGAAAAAAATTATGCTGTCCGGCATATGCTTTCTCCTATTTTTAGACCTTCTTACTTTTTTTATGTTAGTTCGTATAAAAAAGCCGGAAAAAGAGAGAAAAGCTTCCCCCTCCATTGACCGTCTGCTGCTTCTGGCAAAGGAGCCCCTGGGGCAAACCATGTATGTCTGGGGTGGAGGCTGGAATGAGGAGGATACAGGCGCCGGGGTGGAAGCTAGAAGCCTGGGATTAAGCCCTGCCTGGAAAAAATTTGCCAAAAAGCAGGATCAAAATTATGATTATCGTGAAACCCGTTATCAGATTCATGATGGACTGGATTGCTCCGGCTATATCGGCTGGGTAGTCTATAATCTTTTTGAAGCCCATGATGGAGAAGAAGGGTATGTAGAAAAGGCCTCTGTTATGGCAGAAAATTTGGCCCGAAAAGGCTTTGGTGAATTTACACAGGCCGGAGAGGTATCAGATTGGCAGGCCGGGGATATTATGAGTATGGAGGGGCATGTCTGGATGGCCCTTGGAACCTGTGAGGATGGCAGTGTAGTCCTTATCCATGCCAGTCCGCCGGGAGTGAGCCTGTCCGGTACGAAGCTGCCCGGTGGTGGAGAAAGCAGGGCAGAACGGTTGGCCCGAAAATACATGAGTACCTATTATCCTAAGTGGACTAAAAAATATCCGGTAAAAGGTTGCGATATCGGGTATTTGACTGACTCCTCCAGGCTGCGTTGGAGCAAAGAGGTACTGTCTGATGCTAAGAAGCTAAGGGAAATGAATGGGCAAGAGGTATTGCAGTGGATGTTTGGAGAAAAAGAGTAGAAGCAGATTGCTCTTTTTTTTCTTATATGATATGTTATAAAGACCAAAGAATACAGATTTCTTACAAGGGAGGAGAAAAGATGAAGCGATTTAAGAAAATGAGTGTAACGGCAGTTCTGATTGCCATGTTGGTTTTTGCCATGGGCTGTGGGGAAAATAAGGATAACCAGACGGCACAGCAGGAATCATCCGCAGCAGAGGCACAAACGCAGGAGATGACTCCTCAGGAGCGCTATGAAGCTATGAATGCCTTTCAGCAGGATATTACCAGTATGGATGCCCGAATCGGGATGGAGATGGATATCACACTGGGAGAAGAGAGAGTACAATCGGTGATTGATATGAGAATGGTTTCTTTTATGGATCCCTTCAAGGCAAAGATGGAGATGAACATGGATATGGGTGAGTATGGAATGCAGGAAATGCAGGCCTATGTTGAATTTACAGAGGACAATAAGGCCATGGTTTATCTCTATGATGGAACCTCATGGACTACCCAGGAAGCCCTCAGTGTAGAGGCAATTATGGAGCAATATGATGCAAGAAACAGTGTAGGCTCCTATGTAGAAGGTATTACTGATCTGACAGAAGTGGGAAGGGAGCAGATTGGTGGAAGAGAAACCGTAAAGCTTACCGGTGTATTAAAAGGAGAAGCCTTGAAGCAGGCTATGCTGGAAAGCGGTTCTTTGGACAGCTTAAGCAGTTTATTCGATGAGGAACAAATGAGCGGTATATTAGGAAACCTTGAGAATGAAAACTCATCGATTGAATTATGGGTTGATGCACAGACCAATGAGCTGGTAAAATATACACAGGATATGACCGGTGTTACAAATAAAATTTATGAAAATATATCAGCAATGATGCCCGAAGGCACCGATTTTGAAATGTCTGTAGGTAAAATGGTAGTTACTATTGACGATATTTCCTATAATAATGCAGAAGATTTTGAAATTCCTGAGGAAGCAAGACAGTAATACTTTGTACAATAATCATGGTCATAAGCAACCTGGTATTGCTTATGACCTTTTTTATATTGATTTCGTGGTTGGTGTTTTGCGTTCATATGGTTGTGTTTTCAGCTTATTTATATTATAATCTATGGCATAACAGAAAAAGAATTTGCAATTTATATAACAGCAGATGAAAGGGGATAGGTACAGATGAAAAAGGGGAAGGCTCAGCCTGGAAACAGTGTATATGATGCAGGAGGACGCAGCCAGTCTGCACAACTGAAAAAGGATATTAAGCAGGTCTATCTACTGCTTGTCTTGGCTGTTGTTTCTTTGCTTGCCTTTATTGCAATCAGTATTTTTAATACCGGTATGCTGAACGAACAGACAGAAACCACTACTTTTTTAAACCAGTATCGTTTTGGATCAAAGGCATTGACTGCGGCGGTTCAGTCCTATGCAGTAACCGGAGACCAGTCCTTTTATGATGATTATATGCGGGAGCTGGAAGTGGACATGAACAGGGATATTGCCTGGGCCGGTTTAGAGCAGAACGATATTTCCAAGGAAGAATGGGACATGATCAACAGCATTGCGGGAATGTCTAATGGACTGGTTCCACTGGAAACGGCTGCCATGGAGGCGGTTGCTGCAGGAAATTCCAAAGCTGCCATAGAGGAGGTTTTCGGTCAGGAATATCAGGATACAATCAGGGCGATTAATGACCAAACCGAGAAATTGATTTCTACCGTACAGAATCGTCTGCAGAAAAAGACCAATGTGATGGGAGGGATTCAGTACCTGCTGTGCTTCATCCTTGTGCTGTCTTTTGTATTCCTGACCCGTCTGGTTATGAAAACCATTAAATTTGCCGAGAAGGAATTATTGACCCCCATCGTTAAAACCGCTCAGGTATTGCACAAATTTGCACAGGGCATCCTGGATGTTGATTTAGAGGAGCTTCGTGAGGAAGAAGGAGAAGTAGGGGAAATGGTACGCTCTTTGAACTTTATGAAGCAATATTTTATAGATATGATTAGTGATATTTCCTATGTATTAGGGCAGATGGGTGAAGGAAATTATATGGTAAAGGTGACCAAAGAGTATTTGGGAGATTTCCAGCAGATCAGAGTTTCCATGGAGACGATTCTGTCCAGTACCAGAGAAACCCTTCTTGCCTTACGAAATAGTGTTCAGGAAATAGACAGCGGTTCGGACCAATTGGCCAAGGCAGCCATGGAGTTGGCGGAAGGAAGCACCCATCAGTCCACCCAGGTGTCAGAGATTGTGGAATTAATTCGTCAAATGACTAAGTCTATGGAGGAACAGGTTGAAGAAGCAAGGATTACGGTAGAAACTTCAGTGAAAGCAGGGGAAAGCCTTACACAAGGTAATGAAAAGATGCAGGAATTGAAGAATGCCATTGCAGAAATTGCCAAATGCTCCGAGCAGATTGGAACGATTATTGCTACGATAGAAGATATTGCCAGTCAGACGAATCTGCTTTCTTTGAATGCAGCAATTGAAGCTGCAAGAGCCGGAGAAGCAGGAAGAGGCTTTGCAGTGGTGGCAGAACAGGTTAAGAGTCTGGCAGAGGAATCGGCAAAGGCAGCAGGAAAGACCAGACTGTTAATCGAAACTACGGTTGAAGCCGTAGAAAAGGGAATTCAGTATGCAGATGATACAGCTAACAGCATGGGTGAGGTCATGGAAGGTGCTAAGCTGTCTACTGAGTTAATGAATAAGATGGCAGAAGATTTGCAGAGAGAAACCGAGAATATGCGCTCTATCGATCAAAGTATTGCAGTAGTTTCAGAGGTGGTGGATAATAATTCAGCAACCTCTCAGGAAACGGCAGCGGTCAGCCAGGAACAGTCTTCCCAGGTTACGACAATGGCAGGTATGATGGCAAGATTTGTAATTGAATAGAGAAGGGGTATTCTGTATAATAGAGAAGTAAAAGGAAGCATATCAGTAGGATATGCTTCCTTTTACTTCTACGGCAGGAAAACGATAAGATGTGGTGCATACCACAAAAACGCCTAAGAGATTTGGGAAAGGGAAAGAAGTGGTTAGCAGAAAATGAACAGAATATTGGTAACTGGCGGAAGCGGTTTCCTAGGAAGTCGGATACGCTATTATTACGGAGAAACAGGAAAGAAAAAGGTCAATGTCTTTGCCCCCACCCGTCAGGAGATGGATTTTACCCGGCCTGCGTCTGTCCGGGACTATCTTTTGAACTGTAAACCGGAGGTGGTTTTTCATTGTGGAGGAATTGCCGATACAGAATATGTGCGTACATATCCTAAAGAGGGATATCGTATTAATGTAGAGGGAACCTGTAATCTTGCCTTACTTACCGGAGAAATGGGAATCCCTTTGGTTTTTACCAGTTCAGATTATGTTTATCAGGGAAAAACCATTGCCGGCAAAAACTATGATGAACAGGTGGACGGATTTCGAGAGGAAGAAGCCGATCCGGGGGAGGAATATGGAATACAGAAGCTGGAAGCGGAAAAGAAATGTTTCCGGGCTAATCCCCAGGCGGTGGCTCTGCGACTAACCTGGATGTATGATATCCCCAGAAAGGGTCTGGTAAATAAGGCTAATTTTCTTACGAATCTTTTAACAGCCAGGGAAACAAGGACTCCTCTTAAGTTTGCCCGTTATGAATACCGGGGGCTTACCAATGTGTGGCAGGTGGTGGAAAATATGGAAAAAGCCAGTCAATTGCCAGCAGGAAGCTATAATTTTGGGTGTACCAATTCCCTGTCGACCATAGAGGTGGCAGAAATGGCGGGACATTTACTGGGGATTTCTCCTGATATGTTAATCGAGGACAGGCAACGGTTTGCAGACAGACCGAGAAATATTACCATGTCAGAGGAAAAACTTAAAAAACAGGGAATCTCATTTGGAAGCACAATAGACGGACTAAGGAGGTTTGTGGAACAGGAGTTTTAAAAACAGGTATTTTTGAGAATATCCGTTGCCACACTTTGTCGATAATGATACAATGGGGAGGTAAAATTTTCAATCTGATGGAGAATGAATTATGCCGTCAACGTATGCACACTACCGTATGGGACAGGAAGTTCGACAGAGGCTTTCTGCCTCCCCCAAGAAGATTATTGAACAGTATCCTGACTTATACAATATCGGGCTTCATGGACCGGATCTCTTATTTTATTACAAGGCTTTAAGCAAGAATCACGTGAACTCTATGGGCTTTTGCCTTCACCGGTATCCGGGAAGCTATTTTTTTGGGCGGGCAGCCCGGATATTAAAGGAAAAACAACAGGAAGCGGCACATTTATCCTATGTTTACGGTTATCTGTGTCACTTTGCCCTGGACTTTACCTGTCATGGCTTTGTGAATGGGCAGATTAAGGATACCGGGGTAGGACATCTGGCTCTGGAAACAGATTTAGACCGCCGGCTACTGCTTATGGATGGGAAAGAGCCTATGTCAACGTTAGTTACCGGCCATTTGATTCCAAGCAGCCACAGTGCCGATGTGATTAAGGATTTTCATCCCGGAATAACGAAGGAGGAAGCCTATAAGTCGATTAAGGATATGGTTTTTTATCTGAACTTTCTGGTTTCTCCCGGCAAGCTGAAAAGAGCCTTATTGGTGAACGGCCTGAAGCTGGCAGGACAGTATGATAATGTTGGGGGGCTTTTGATGAATCCCCAGGAGAATCCTAAGGCCACCGAAGGGGTAAATCATCTGCTTGAACTGTACCGGCAGGGAAGGGATTTGGCGGTCCGCTTAATTGAGGAATATTCTCTTTATGGAACAGGAAAAAAGGAGCCGGATAGTATA
>JBJELR010000188.1:0-2476 GCA_051879255.1 Lachnospiraceae bacterium
ACCGCCTACATAAAGTCCCTGTACCCCCTTATCGATTAAATACCGGGTAAAGGCTTTTATCCTCTCAGAGGAAATCTGACCCTTTTCATCATAGCAGGCATACAATGCAGGAAAAACACCTTCATATTTTTTAGTACTCATTTTATTTTCCTTCTTTCTTTAATTAAATTATACACTGAATTGCTTTATCCTTTTACTGCACCCATGGTAATTCCCTTGGTGAAGTATTTTTGGAAAATAAGGAAGATAATGATAATTGGGATAGACGCCAAAGTTGCTCCTGCCATAAGCAGACCGTAATCTATGGAGGCTTCTCCCAGCATCTTTGCAATACCCAGTGAAATCGTCAGGTTTGAATTGCTGGTCAACATTACCAACTGCATGAAATAATCGTTCCATGAATTAATAAAAGTAAATATTGCCAACGCACCCACACCCGGTTTAATCATTGGGAATACAATGGTGAGAAAGGTCTTAAGCTCTCCCGCCCCATCAATCCTTGCCGATTCCAAAATCTCACCCGGTACACCTTCTGCAAACTGCTTAATCAGAAAAACACCGAAGGGCCAGCCCACAATAGGAAAAATAACGGCCCATATAGTATTGTAAAGGCTCAGAGAGGACATCTCCCTAAGTAAAGGAATTAAAATAACCTGTTTAGGAAGGGCCATAGCGCATACGATTAAGGTAAATAATAAACCGCGTCCCACAAATCGTTTTTTCGCCAGAGCATAGCCTGCCATGGCAGCAGTTGCACAGGTAAGAACCATGGCTGTTACCGCCATAAATACAGTATTTACCAACCAGCGAATTGCTGCCGGCACCATAGGCCCTGAGAAAAATACGATTGGTTTCCCATTGGCACTGAAAAAGCGTCCAAATGGGATATGCAATTCCCAGAGAGGAGCCTTTTGTTTGGCAAACAGGTTCTCAAAATTAGTCAGCACCCACTGGGAAGGCCACCAGGATGGTGTAGCTGAAATAATTTCCGCTTTCGTTTTAAATGCACCGGTAACAATCCAATACAAGGGAAAGATGAACAAAATAGCCAGGATAATAATCACAATAATTGAAATAATCTTGTATACACGAGTACGATTCATTTTCATCTGCATTCTCCTCCTTCCTAGTTATTGGACTTTGCCAGCTTGAACTGCAAAGCAGACATAGCGGCAATAACGATTGCCAGAACTACACCCATAGCATTACCGTAACCATAGCGATACAGTTTAAATGCAGTGTAATAAATATAGTACATAACTGTGTCTGTACTATGCTGAGGTCCACCTGAAGTCAATAGCTGAATCAAGGCAAAGCATTGGAAGGAGTTAATTGTCGTAATTACCAATATGTAAAGAGTGGTAGGCATAATCTGAGGCCACTTTATTTTCCAGAAAAGCTGTAGCCTGGTAGCACCATCTACCTGCGCTGCTTCCACAAGTGAATGATCCACATTCCCCAAAGCAGAAACATATAATACAATAGGCTGTCCCACCGAGGTAGTGAATAAAATCAGAATAATACACCACAATGCAAATCGGCTGTCCCCTAACCAGTTAATATTCTCGTCGAGAATGCCCAGGCCCTTGCCCACATAATTAAAGATACCATAGTAATTATTGTACATCCATTTCCAAACTACAACAACTGCCACAGAACCGGTAACTACAGGTAAATAAAAGATACAACGGAATGCAGAACAGGCTGCTCCCTTCAAATCATAAATCACTGAAGCTACCCATAGGGAAAAAGCACATACCGTAGGCACAGATACAATAACAATAACAAAAGTATTCTTTAGTGCACGTAAGAATATTTCATCCTGAAACAATTCCACATAGTTTGCAAAACCGATAAATACATCTACCGAATTCTTTCCCATGGTTGAATCAAAAAAGCTGGTATAAATACACATGATCATCGGATAGATGACAAATACCACAAAGAAAAACAGGGAAGGTAACAGAAATAAATAAGCTGCAGTGGTTTCCCTGCGTACCAGTGCACGGCTTCTTTTATTATTATATGTTTGGGTTGCCAAGGATAATTCTCCTCTCTTTTATACGAGACCAGCAGACAGTAAATCCGCTCCTCATTTCATTTTAAAACGCACCCCCTCTGTTAAGTTACAGAGAGAGTGCGCAACATTTACCAATGCTTATATCTACACACTATCTGCCAATATTATTGTGCAGCAGCTGCAGCCGCATTTGCAGTCGTAACAAATTCTTCCACTGCGGTAGTTACATCAGTACCTGCTCCAACCTTCTGAAGCATATTCCACCATGCGGTACGAGCCTCAGCCCAACCAGCGGTAACCTGATAGTAGTCACCCATGTACTGCATAAACATACCATACTCAGTCATGATATCGTCGCCATCATAGATTCCGGCTACCTCACGTACAGGCCAGTAGGTAGAAGTCTTAACTGCTTCTGTGTATACATCATCAGTCTGGGTAATGTATTTGATGAAT
>JBJELR010000189.1:0-2459 GCA_051879255.1 Lachnospiraceae bacterium
AAGATGAACCCAGGGTATTGCAGATAGGGGATCATTCCTGTGAGGAGCTAAAAGGGTATATTGCAGAATGTCGGTTTTTTATCGGGGCAAGAACCCATGCCACCATTGCAGCCTATTCCAGTCAGGTTCCTACTTTGGTGGTGGGCTATTCGGTTAAGGCAAAAGGGATCGCCAGGGATTTGTTCGGCACCGATGAGAATTATGTCGTACCGGTACAGAGCCTGCGGGAGGAAGGAGAATTGATTAAGGCCTTTAGCCGGATGCTTGAACAGGAGGAGGAATTAAAAGACAGGCTGGCACAGGTGATACCGCCCTATGTGGACAAAGCCTATAGACTGGGGGATAAGCTAAAGGAGATATTGGTATGATACAACAGATCCAAAGCCTGGTAGAGGAAGCCGGAAGGGAATTGTTCCATTATCCTGAAACCACCCGTAAAGAGGATATGAAATATGCGGTGAAAAGATTGGTAAGGCCTGCTGTTACACCCAGGAGAAATCCCTATTTCTGGCCTCAGGCCATGCTGACCCAGGCCCTGGAGGCAGCAAAAGATGTAGCCACCCTGGAAAAATACTATACAGGCTGGCTGAACAGGGGAATGCCGATTCATCATCCTGACGAGCTTATGAATGGTTATTCTTTACTGTATCTTTATGAGCACCGGGGGAGTGGGGAGATATTGGCAGCCGGGGAGAAATTACTGCAATACTTACTTTGTTATAAAAAAGAAATGGAAGGGATTCTGCCTTATCGAAAAAATCATCCTACCCATATTTACGTGGATGGTATTGGCATGACCGCTCCCTTTCTTACACGCTTCGGACAGATAACGAAAAGGCAGGAGGCCTGTGAGCTTGCAGTAGAACAAATGAGGTTATTTCTGGAGCATGGCATGGATAAGGCTACCGGACTTTGCTATCATGGATATGATGCAAGGACGAAAGAAAAGCAGGGAATTATCGGCTGGGGAAGGGCCATTGGCTGGTTGGGACTGGCCTTGGCTGACAGTCTGGAGTTTTTGCCCGAAAATGGGGATAAGCGAGAACTGATGGAAGGCTTTAGAAGACTAATTGAAGCAGTAATGCCATGGCAGCGAGAAGACGGGTATTTTTCCTGGCAGTTGCAGGCCATAGAAGGACCAAAGGACACCTCGGCTACGGCCATGATTGCCTATATGGTACTAAAGGGCTGTCATCTGGGTGTGCTGGAGCAAAACCATGAGGAGCAGCTTAAAAAGCTGGAGAAGGCTATACTGGCTTCGGTGAAGCAGGGGAGAATCTATGACTGCTCAGGAGAGTGCGAGGGCTTTGGCAGATACCCGCAGATTTACGGAGCCTATCCCTGGAGCTTGGGGCCGGGTCTCAGGTTTTTACTGGAGAGAGGGAAATGATTATTATCGAAATGAATGGCGGGCTGGGGAATCAGCTCCAGCAGTATGCGCTGTATGAGAAATTTAAGAGCCTGCAAAAAGAGGTAAAGCTGGATATTAGCTGGTATGAGGCAGAAACGCCAGAAGGAAAGAAAGGGGAGGCCCTTAGAAGGAGGCTGGAACTGGATTATTTTCCGGGTGTCAGCTACGAAGCCTGTAGGGCCAAAGAAAAGCAAAGGCTTCTGGGAAGTAACCATTTCTTTTCCAGGGTGGGAAGAAAGCTGGGACTGATTGAAGCTTCAAGGTATACGGAATACCGGATGTATGATGAGCGTATCTTTGAACTGGAAAATAAGGTGCTTACCGGCTATTGGGCCTGTGAGGCCTATTATGGGGATATTATGCAGATGCTTAAGGAAAAGCTGACCTTTCCCCCCTCCCCTGATCCCCGGAATAAAGCGATGAAAAAGAGAATGAAGGAGAGCAATTCCGTAAGTATTCATCTTAGACGAGGGGACTATCTGACTCCACAAAATCGGAAGATGTTTGGCGGAATCTGCACAGATGCTTATTATGAAAATGCCTTAAGCTATATAAGAGAACGGGTGGATAAACCACATTTTTTCCTTTTTTCTGATGATCCGGAGTATGTAAAAGCTTATTTTGGTCATGAGGGATATACGATTGTAGATATTAATCGTGGCAGGGACAGCTTTTACGATATTGAACTGATGAGCTGCTGTAAACACAATATTTGTGCCAATAGTACCTTCAGCTTTTGGGGAGCAAGGCTTAACCATAATCCGGACAGGATTGCCATAAGGCCGTTAAAGCAGAAAAACGGTGTAGACTGGTATCAGCCTGAAATGATGAAAAAGCTATGGAAAAATTGGATTTTTATTGATGAAAAGGGAAGCGTTCAATAGATTGCCCGGAAGGTACCGGAAGAATATATGATCATTATTTTCCCAATACCTGCTATCCGTTCATGCTAAACAGGAGTACCCTGGCAGGAGATAGTATTCGGTCAGGATTTGCAGCAAAATAATCGCTGAAAGTAAAGGTGGATCAATTTGAGCAGAGTTAGATA
>JBJELR010000190.1:0-2417 GCA_051879255.1 Lachnospiraceae bacterium
TCGGGATGTGGCTCAGGTGGTAGAGCGCTACTTTAGGGAAGTAGAGGCCGCAGGTTCAAGTCCTGTCATTCCGATTTAAAAAATGGGAACACTGATTTTATCAGCGTTCCCATTTTTTATGAAAAGCGTTTCCTTCTATTTTCCCCTAACCGCTTCCTCTCTCACCAGCCTTGCTGCCTCCACCATATTCCGAAGACTGGGAAGGGTTTCCTCCATTCCTCTGGTTTTCAGCCCACAGTCAGGATTGACCCACAGTTTATCCGGCTTTACCTTTTTCAGCATTTGATCCAGCGTCCCTTTCATTTCTTCCAAAGAGGGAATTCTGGGCGAATGGATATCATAAACACCGGGGCCTACCTGGGTTTCAAAGCCGCTGTCACGAATGGCATCCAGAAGGGTCAGCTTGGACCGGGAGGCCTCAAAGGAAATAACGTCTGCATCCATATGGTCGATATCCTTAATAATTTCATTAAACTCACTGTAGCACATATGGGTATGAATCTGCGTTGTGGGCCTTACTCCACTGTGACAGAGGCGAAAGGCGGGAATAGCCCAATCCAGATATTCGCTATACCAGTCACTTTTTCTAATGGGCAGCTTTTCCTTTAATGCCGCCTCATCAATCTGAATGATTCGTATGCCTGCCTTTTCCAAATCCAGCACTTCCTCCCGAATAGCAATTCCAATCTGGAAGGCCATCTCCTTTAAAGAAATATCTTCTCTGGGAAAGGACCAGTTCAGGATGGTCACCGGCCCGGTCAGCATTCCCTTTACCGGCTTTTTGGTTCGGCTCTGGGCAAAGACGGAGTAGTCCACCGTTATGGGGCAGCTTCTTTTCACATCCCCAAAGATAATGGGCGGCTTTACACAGCGGGTTCCATAGGACTGCACCCAGGCTTTCTGGGTAAACACATAGCCCTCCAGATTTTCCCCAAAAAATTCCACCATGTCGTTTCGCTCATATTCACCATGTACCAGTACGTCCAGACCCATTTCCTCCTGTTTACTGATGCACTCTGCAATAAAGGCATATACCTGCTTATCATAGGCCGCTTTATCGATTTCCCCCTTCTTATAGAGGCTTCTGTTCTTTTTTACCTCCTTTGTCTGTGGAAAGGATCCGATAGTGGTGGTAGGAAACAGAGGTAGCTGAAATTCTTCTCTCTGAATCTTTTCCCGTTCTGCCCTATCCGGTACTCTGGTAAGCATCTTTTCGGTCAGTCCTTCTACCGCTGCCCGCACCTGTTCATTTTGGAAACAGCGTTTTGCCTTTACCAGTCTCTGATTAGCTAAGTATTCCTTTTCCTGCGTATAATCTTCACATTCGGTAAGAAAGGCCAGTTCCTTTAATTCCTCCAGCTTTTCTCTGGCAAAGGAAAAATGGGCTTTAATTTCTTCCGTAAGCTTACTCTCATTTTCCAGCGTATAGGGCACGTGAAGCAAAGAACAGGAAGTGGACAGCACAACCTGCCCGGCATGGCCTTGAATTTCCTTTAAGGTGCCGAGGACCTTCTCATAGTCACTTTTCCAGATGTTTTTTCCATTCACCAGTCCTGCAAACAAAAGCTTATCCTGGGGAAAGCCCTTTTTCGTCACCAGCTCCAGATTTTTTCTTCCCTCCAAAAAATCCAGACCGATTCCATCTACCTTAAGCTGAATAAGGCTGTCATAGCAATCCCTTACATCGCCGAAATAGGTCTGTAAAAGAAGCTTCAACCTTTCCTTCTTTTCCGTAAGCTGCTGATACAGGCCTTCAAAAAGCTTTAGCTCATCTGCCGTTAAATCCTTCACCAAAGCCGGCTCATCAAGCTGTACCCACTGTACGCCCCGAGAGGAAAATTGATGAAATATTTCCTGATAAGCTCTAATGAGATCGGTTACAAAATCCTGGGCCTTTGCTCCCTTACCATATCTGGCCAGGCTTAAAAACGTGAAGGGCCCAAGCAGTACCGGCTTCGTTTCCACTCCTTGCTCTTTGGCTTCTTCATATTCTTCAAAAGGCTTCGTTCCTGAAAGAGTTAATTTTGTCTCCTTACCCAATTCAGGCACCAGATAATGGTAATTGGTATTGAACCATTTCTTCATGGCCAGAGCCGGTACATCCCCCGCACGTTTCTGATAGCCTCTTGCCATGGCAAACAGCGTATCCAGCTCATTAAGCTTCAGCTTTTTATAGTCGGAAGGTATTGCTCCCAGCAAAAGAGCCATGTCCAAAACTCCGTCATAAAAGGAGAAGTCATTAGAGGAGATAAAGGAAATTCCCTGCTCCTTCTGCCACTTCCAGCTTTCTTTTCGGATTTCCTTTCCAACCTGCTTTAATTCCTGCCCGGAAATCTCTCCTCGAAAATATTTTTCTGAGGCAAATTTCAGTTCCCTTAGCTTTCCGATTCGCGGAAAACCCACTACCGCACTTTGCA
>JBJELR010000191.1:0-2415 GCA_051879255.1 Lachnospiraceae bacterium
TGAGAATCGGCTTATTTCCTTCCCCATAGCGGTCAATGGTAATGTGCGCTCCCTCTGCACCACTGCCGGAAGGAGCAAAGCGTTCTCCATTCCATACGCTGCCTGCCCTAAGCAAAATTTTATCTCCCGGCTGAAATATCGTTTCGTTTACCCGCCTTGCAGTCTTCCAAGGTGCAGCCTCACTCTTTCCGTCATTATTATCATCACCGGTCCTATAATCCACATAATAGGTTGTCCCGGACTCTTGTGCCAAGGCTTTCCCGGACAGACCTAAAACAGGGAGAGTCAGTAATAGAACAGCTATAGCCGCAAATTTGATTATCCATCTCTTCATCTCATCTTTCCTTTCCTTATAATGGCAAAATTATATTCCTGTATTTAGCTGTAATTTTTCATCCATCTTTGGATTTATTTCTATTTCTGTACTCTTTCTTTTCTCCAAAAGCATTTCCTGACAGGCTTCTTCGGCCAACAGCCTCTTTATCAGCTCCTGCACTTCTTCTCTGCCTCTATAGGTTGCTTCCCTTTTTTTCCCACATCTTACGATATAATAGCCACTCCTTTCTTCGATTATCCTGCTTATCTCACCTTCACTCATTGCTTCCAGCTCCTGCAGCATTGTGGGAAACAGCATATTTGCTCTGGTCAGAGAATCCTTTGTAATAGATTCTCTCCCAAAGAAAAACCCCTCCTCCCGATAGGTATTCTCGTATTCCTTTGCCAATTCCTCAAAGCTTTTTTCTTCTGTATCCCGAAGAAATTTTTCCATAATTTCCTTTGCTCTTTTGTCCTGTACTTCCTCCTTTATCCCCTCCTCCTTCCATGAAATTGGCATCACTGCATATTCTATCTGATAATCCCGGGGACTACTGAAATAGCTTTCCTTATGTGCCTCGTAATAGGCATCCAACTCTTTTTCAGTGAATTCCATATTTTCATACAGCGTATTTTTTATTTTTTGCAGCAATTCTCCTTCCACATCCTGCTTATACTGGCGCCACCCTAACTGAACCGGGCCATACACAGGCTGATTGTGCTCGATCATTTTTCTTCTGTGCTCATTTTCTTCCTTCCAGTCCGCAATTCTGTTTTTATAATCTACTTCCACTTCCAATTCCAAATCAAGAGCAATGAGCTGCAATAGCTTCTCCTCGAATAATCGCTCTCCCGCTTTTTCCTTAAGATAGTCAAAGGGCGTAATTCCATCAAATTTCTTATTCCAGAAGCTTTCATCCATTTGTGCCTTATACACTCTGGAAAAATAACTGCAGGTATTCGCATACTCCTCTCCCATCGCTTCTTCAAACTCAGCTCTGCCTACAGGTATGCCTCCAATCCACATCACAATATCTTCTTTTTCTCCTTCCACCCGGATAAATCCTCCAAGAAGAATCAAAACCACCAATAGAAGAAAGATTATACTTATTTTTTTTGCTCTGCCCATCCTGTCCCTCCTTTTCCCTTATTATACAGGGAAAGATTTTTCCTATGGAGGGTACTTTTTTTATTTATAGAGGATTTATTTTTCAAACTTACGAAAAGGAGCTTTCCAAGCCCTCTGGTTTATACAATATATTCTTTTACAATTATCTGAAGTTCAACACCCATCTGCTTTCCGTCTGATAATAAATCAGCCTTGCGGGAATTGTCTGCTCCAAAATCGTCAGTGTGCAGTCAAATTCTATCGATGGAATTCCGGCATACATCTTCTTCTCCTGAGAGTGAACGAAAATCTGCCTTATCGTCCGGATTTCTCCGTCTTCATCCTGTACTTTGATCATCAATGGTGTTAATTTTCCCGAGCTGGTGAACCAGCACTCACATGCCACTTCCCTTTGCGTACCTCGTACAGCTCCCGCATCTGCCTTCTGTGTATTCGTACCTATCCCAAATGCCATAGAGAACTCCTCCTCCCTATTGGACAATTATTTTGTTATAATCAACTTCCCTTTTTTCTCTGGAAATACCTCCGCACATATGGTCTATTGGCTGATTTAAAAATGCAGCCCTCATCAGCGAATCCATTCCGAAACGTTCCCTAATGTCATCCACTGTTTCATCCATCCGGGCAAGCTTTTCATAATCCGTCTCATCAAACAGACTAAGCTGCCTTGTAAAGCTTTCATCCTGCACTTTACTGGTATGAATCCCCAAGTGTCGTATCGGGTTTCCATTCCATAAATCCAAAAACAGCTCACAGGCTCCCTTATATATTTCTGCCGTCAGATTCGTAGAGGATAAAAGCTTCTTCTGATGGGATACAAAAGGAAATGAATTTCCTTCGGACAAATCCGAATATCGGATTCCTACCGCAATCACTTCTATCTGCACCTCATCTGCCCGAAGTCTGTTGCCCACTGTTTCCGCCAACGCCAGTAATACCTTATTCGCATCTTCTACCCTTAATATATCATA
>JBJELR010000192.1:0-2414 GCA_051879255.1 Lachnospiraceae bacterium
ATATGAAAAAAATGTGAAAAACCCGGATTTTTATCGGGGGCTTGCAAAATTGGCCCAAACTGAGTAAGATAGAAAACATCGAAAGTGGAGCAACCCACTCTATTTCAAAAAAGAAACGATATACAAAGAGAGAGGATAGTGAGACAGTATGGAACAAAAAGAAAAGATATATTCGGCAAAAGAGCTGATAAAACGCTTTTTTCCTTATTTTAAACCCTATAAAGGAACTTTGTTCATGGATTTATTCTGTGCGGCGCTGACTACGCTATGTGAGTTGGTGCTGCCACTAATCATGCGCTATATTACGAATGAAGGCATTCAAAACCTGGCAGCTCTTTCGGTAGGAATTATTCTGAAGCTGGGAGGACTCTACCTTATTCTGCGTATAATTGACTGTATAGCGGGACATTATATGCAGAATATGGGTCATGTTATGGGAGCAAAAATTGAAACTGACATGAGAAGGGATGCCTACAGCCATTTACAGAAGCTGTCGGATACCTATTATAACAATACTAAGGTGGGACAGATTATGGGTAGGATTACCAACGATTTGTTTGATGTTACTGAATTTTCCCACCACTGCCCGGAAGAATTTTTTATTGCCGGGATTAAGGCACTGGTAGCCTTCGTGATTTTGGCTTTTATCAATTTAGAGCTGACTCTGATTGTGTTTGTGATTATTCCCATTATGCTGACCGTCTGTATGAAGCTGAATTTCAGAATGAAAGAGGGCTTTCGCAAACAAAGAGGACAGATTGGGGAGCTGAACGCCCGCATTGAAGACAGCCTTTTGGGACAGAAGGTAGTGAAAGCCTTTGCCAATGAGGAAGTAGAGAAGGAAAAGTTCGAAACGGACAACGGTAAGTTTCTGGAAATTAAAAAGATGTCTTACCTGTGTATGGCAGATTTTTATACTGCCGTTAAAATGTTTGATGGATTGATGTATCTGGCAGTGTTAGTGGCGGGAGGAATCTTTCTGGTAAAGGGGATTATTCTTCCCGGCGATTTAGTGGCTTATCTGCTGTATGTGACTACCTTGATTGCCACCATTCGCAAGATTATTGAATTTGCAGAGCAGTTCCAGCGGGGAATGACAGGAATCGAGCGCTTCTTGCAGATTATGGATGCAGACATTGAGATTTTTGATGAGCCGGGAGCAACTCCTCTAGAAAAGCCCAGAGGAGAAATTGTGTTTAAAGATGTAGAATTTGAATATCCGGATGACCACAATCAGGTATTTCATCATTTGAACCTAAAGATTAAGCCCGGTGAAAAGGTGGCTATCGTGGGTCCGTCGGGAGGAGGAAAGACCACTCTGTGTAACCTTATTCCCCGTTTTTATGATGTTACCAGTGGCAATATTTTTCTGGATGGGAGAAATATAAAATCCATAACCTTGAAAAGTCTTAGGGAAAATATCGGTATGGTACAGCAGGAGGTCTATCTTTTTTCCGGTACTGTTTATGAAAATATCGCCTATGGAAAGAAAAATGCTACCCTGGATGAGGTGATTGCGGCGGCAAAACGTGCAGGAGCCCATGAATTTATTGAAAAACTGAAGGATGGCTATCATACCTATGTAGGAGAAAGGGGAATTAAACTCTCCGGAGGACAGAAGCAACGAATCAGTATAGCCCGGGTATTTTTAAAGAATCCGCCTATTATTATTTTGGATGAAGCTACTTCTGCACTGGATAATGAAAGTGAATTTGCAGTGGCAAAATCTCTGGCCGAGCTGTCTAAAGGAAGAACTACGCTCACCATAGCTCACCGTCTGAGCAGCATTAAGAATGCAGACCGGATTCTGGTATTGACCGAGGAGGGAATTGTAGAAGAAGGCAATCATGATACTTTGCTGAAAAAAGAAGGAATGTACTATCAGTTCTATACGCTGGCAAATGCACTGAAGTAGAAAGAGGCACAAAGAGGAAGAAAAAATCTCCCCAAAGTGTGTTAAATAAGGTATAATAAAAGAAAAGGCAGATTTTGTCGATAACGAAACAGAATTTGCTGCATCCGGGAGGTGTTTGCATGGAATTAATGTTTATTGGAGCAGCCCATGAGGTGACCGGCAGCTGTCACTACCTGCAAGTGGGGAAGAAGCATATTTTGGTAGATTATGGTATGGAGCAGGGAGTGGATTATTTTGAAAATGTCCCTCTCCCTGTAGATGAGGCACTTATTGACTATGTCTTTTTGACCCATGCCCATGTGGATCATTCGGGGATGCTGCCCCATCTGTACGCCAGAGGCTTTCGGGGACAGATTTTTATGACAGAGGCTACAGCAGATTTGTGCAGCATCATGTTGAGAGACTGTGCACACATTCAGATGCAGGAAGCAGAATGGAAGAACCGCAAGGCAAAGCGAGGAGGAGCGGCAACCTCGGAGCCCCTGTATACAATGGAGGA
>JBJELR010000193.1:0-2411 GCA_051879255.1 Lachnospiraceae bacterium
CCGATCTACCGCACTTTGCATATTAACCTCCTGCTTTCTTCCTGTGTTTCGCAACCTTCCTTTGGGAAAGGTAAACAAAACAAGCTGTTTTTTAATAGGATAGAAAACAGTATATCGGTCTTTTCTAAAAATGAAAAATACAAAAAAACAGAGGTTTGCCATAGGTTAAATCTATGGAAAGCCTCTGTGAAAAAAGTTCTTTCTAAGGAAAAATCCCTATTTCTTTTCCCTCCAGTCCCATGCTTCCTCCAGTCGGCAGTGGCGTCCCAGGGCCTCCATATAAGCCCTTCCGTAACGACTGAGAGGCATATTCTTTTGGGTAATGGTTCCGATTTTCATGTACTCCTCCACTAAAAGAGGCCTGGCAATGATATTCTCTCCATTTAACTGTCTGCTGATAACACCGGAGCTGACGGTATAACCATTCAGCCCTATCACCAGATTAAACAGAGTGGCTCTATCCCTTACCTTTATGTTCTTCCTCCGATCCAGGGTGCTTAGGATTTCCTCGGCAAAATAAAAGGAATTGTATTCCCCCTGTTCAAAGGATAAATAAGGATAATCCTCCAACTCCTTAAGTGTAAGTGCCTTCCTCTTTGCCAAAGGATGCTTAAGGCTGATAAATACGTGGGGCTTAGCCTCAAACAGCTCCTGAAACTGCAAACCGTTTTGCTTAATCAGCTTTAGGATAACTTCTTCATTTTTGGAAGACACATACAAGATTCCGATTTCGCTTTTCAAGCGGGTAACATCTTCGATAATCTCATAGGTCTGGGTTTCCCGCAGGGTAAAATCATACTGCCTGGCATCGAATTCTTGAATCACATCCACAAAGGCATTGACTGCAAACGAATAGTGCTGACAGGAAACGCTAAAATGGGGTCTTCTCTCTTTTGCCGTTAAAAACCTTTCCTCCAAAAGCCCTACCTGCTCCAATACCTGTCTGGCATAGGAAAGAAAGACATCTCCCTCATGGGAGACAATAACCCCTTTATTGGTCCGGTTGAATATTCTTATCCCCATTTCCTTTTCCAGTTCCTGTATGGCACTGGTAAGACTGGGCTGGGAAATAAACAGCCGTCTGGCCGCCTCTGAAATGCTTCCCGTTTCCGCTACGGTAATACTATATTTTAACTGCTGTAACGTCATGCTGATTTTCCTACTGCTTTTCTTCCTCGTATACGGCCCTGCTGCCTCCGATAAATTTGGCTCTGGTACGGGCACAGACCAGGTGGGCCTCACCAATCTGCTTATAACCGATTCTTACCGGAACTGCCACATCCCTTAGGTGCATTCCAATTAAAGTATCTCCGATATCCATACCCGCATGGGCATTAATATGCTCCACCACCACCGGCTGCAAAAAGCTATGATAGGCCTGGGTGGCAAAGGAGCCGCCTGCTTTGGGCTGGGGAACCACATTTACCTCCTCATAGCCGTACTTCTCTGCTGCCTCACTTTCTAAAACCAGTGCCCGGTTCAAATGCTCACAGCATTGTGCTGCCAGATAGACCTTCCTTTCCCTTGCCGCTCGATATATCCCGGCAAAAACCGCCTTTGCCGTTTGGGGACTGGAGGTGGTTCCTATCCGTTCCCCGATGATTTCACTGGTGGAACAACCCACAACGAACAGTTGTCCCGGCTTCAGCTTTGCCTTATCCATGATTTCACCGGCTGCGGCGTAGCTTTCCTGCTCCAATTCCTCTAATCTTTCCATGCTTCCCTTCCTTCCTGATTCATCCTGTTTACTCCCAACTAAGCTGATGTTAGCCTACCACAAAATGAAAAAAATTGCCACTCCTTCGTTTCCTGCGTAATCCTTCCTACTGAATATGTTTGGAGAGCTTTCTGGATAAAGCGTCTTTTCCCGGAACAGACTTAACCCTCCTTCTTATATTCATATTCCACTGACGCCCGGTCACTTTCAAGGGCAAAAATGGTACGCCCACTTTTACGAAATCGATAAAATACCCGACAGGCTACACTCTCATGGATTGTCCTTGCCATGGCCCCATCGGCAGGTGCTTTAAGGGGACATAAATCCGCAGCCTTCAACCCCACCTCCAGTTCCAGACTGCCTTGAGTAATACGAATCCTTTCCGGCTGTAGCTGTCTTAAAGCTGCCCCAAGATAAGTGGCCACTCTGTACTCCTTTCCTTCCCACAACACAACACCGATAATACCCGTAAAATGAATACCCACTAAGGAGACTTCTGCTGCCGACAGCATCACTGCTCCTTTCGGCAGACAGCACTGTGTCCAAAAGTATTCTCTGGGAAAGGATCGTCCACTATCCCCTTCCCAATAGCCCCAGGCATCCTGAAAGCAATAGCTTTCCCCATTCAGACATATCCTTCCGCTGACCGGATGGTACATGCTCCATACGCTATGGCGGCATTCCCAAAACGGCA
>JBJELR010000194.1:0-2410 GCA_051879255.1 Lachnospiraceae bacterium
TCACACTACCCTGATTGGTACCAGCGGACAGCCCTTTGAGGTGCAGATTCGTACCTTTGAAATGCATAAGGCGGCTGAATATGGTATTGCTGCTCACTGGAAATACAAGGAGGCCTCTGATGGGAAGAAGGTAAAGCTGCAGGAGGAAGAAAAGCTGGTATGGCTCAGACAGATTCTGGAATGGCAGCGGGATATGTCAGACAACAGAGAGTTTATGAAGCTGTTAAAAAGTGATTTGGATCTGTTTTCTGACAGTGTTTATTGCTTTACGCCAACAGGAGATGTGAAAAACCTTCCGGCAGGAAGTACACCTGTAGATTTTGCCTATTCCATCCACTCTGCTGTGGGAAATAAGATGATTGGAGCAAGAGTCAATGGAAAGCTGGTTACCATTGACTATCAGATTAATAATGGTGACCGAATTGAAATCATTACCTCTCAGAACTCCAAAGGCCCCAGCAGAGATTGGCTGAACATCGTAAAGAGTACCCAGGCCAAGAATAAGATTAATCAATGGTTCAAGGCAGAGTTTAAGGAAGAAAACATCGTCAAGGGCAAGGAACTTTTGGCTCACTATTGCAGAGCAAAGAGTATCGTGCTTTCCAACATTATGCGTCCTGAATATATGGAGGGCATAATGAAAAAGTATGGCTTCAAGGATTGGGATGCTGTTCTGGCGGCTGTCGGCCATGGAGGTCTTAAGGAAGGCCAGATCATCAATAAGATGGTGGAACTGTATGAACGGGAACACAGGCAGACACTTTCTAATGCTGAAGTGCTGGCTTCTATTGCGGAAAACAGCCAGAATAAAATCAACCACCAGAAGTCTAAAAGCGGAATCATCGTTAAGGGCATTGATGATGTGGCTGTACGGTTTTCCAAGTGCTGCTCTCCCGTACCGGGAGATGAGATTGTGGGCTTTGTGACCAGAGGCAGAGGGGTTTCTGTTCACCGGACAGATTGCGTCAATATGCTTAATCTGTCGGCTATGGATAGGGAAAGGCTGATTGATGCAGAGTGGCAGCAATCTGATCTAAGTGGTGAGGAAGAAAAGTATGTGGCAGACATCAATATTTATGCCTCTAACCGTCATGGGCTATTGGCGGATATTTCCAAGGCACTGACGGAAAAAAATATCAATATCCTGTCCATGAATACCAGAATCAATAAACAGGGGATAGTTACCCTTTCTACCGCCTTTGAAATATCGGGCAGAGAGGAACTGAACCATATTATGGAAAAAATTAGAAATGTGGAAAGCGTAATTGATATAGAGAGAACTACAGGCTGATCAACCATCAGCCTGTTCCTTTGAAAGGAGAGAATAGGAAGGCTATGTTGAAAATAGGAAGAATCGTTATGGGCAGCGTACAGACCAACTGCTATTTTGTATATGAGGAAGGAAAAAAGAAAATTCTGGTTTTTGACCCGGCAGACGGTGGGGAGTATCTTTACCAGACCTTCAGGGAAAAAGGCTTTGAGGTGGCAGCGATTCTGCTGACCCATGCTCATTTTGACCATATTTCCGGCTGCAATGAGCTGCGCAGACTGACTGGGGCAAAGGTTTATGCCTGGGAAAAGGAACAGCCTTTGTGTAACGACCCTGCTCTTAATGTTTCGGAAATGACAGGAAGGCCGGTTACCGCTGTGGTAGACGAATATTTGAAAGAAGATGCTATTTTACAGATTGAGGGAATGGAGGTTAAGCTGATTGGCACCCCGGGGCATACCCAGGGAAGCTGCTGCTTCTATTTTGAAAAGGAGGGGATTCTGATCAGCGGAGATACTCTCTTTGAAGGTTCAGTGGGAAGAACCGATTTTCCTACAGGCAGCGGAGCTGTCCTTAGTCGCTCCTTGAAAGAAAAGCTGATGTGTCTGCCTGGGGAGGTTAAGGTTTATCCGGGACATGGTGGCTTTACCACCATCGGAGAAGAAAAAAAGTACAATCCTTTTTGTGCATAGAAAGAGGTCAATGTGATTGTTGTAAAATTAAATCAGGCTCAATTTGAATACGATATCCATTCTCTGGTGAAGGCCTTTTATCCCGACCAAGAGGTAAAGGTTTTTGTCAAGGGGGAAAAAGAGCTGGAGTCCTCATGGGATATGCCCGAAATCAGGATAGAATTTAGTGAGCAGCAGATCTGCTGCAGCCTGTTGGCCCCTTTGGAGGCAGAAGAAACAGAGGGAGCACAGGCAGCTCTTGTCCGAGAGGAAGAAGGAAAGGAAGCGGCAGACCTTTCTCCCCAGGAGGAAAAAGGCAGAATAAAAAGCAGGCTGAAGCAGCTTCTTTATAGGCTGCTTTCTTCCTATACGGGGAAAAAACTTCCCTGGGGCAATCTCACCGGTATCCGACCCGTAAAGATTGCCTATGGACTGCTGGAGGAAGGCTGGAGCCATCAGGATATCATTG
>JBJELR010000195.1:0-2400 GCA_051879255.1 Lachnospiraceae bacterium
CTGTCTACATCAGGCAACTCTAAAGGAAGCTCCTTTTCGTCCAGGGCAACAAAGCCGCATTTTTCACATTTTACAATCGGAATTGGCTCACCCCAGTAACGCTGTCTGGAGAATACCCAGTCACGCAGCTTGAAGTTTGTTTTTGCTGTTCCAATTCCTTTTTCCTCTAAAAAGGCAATAATTTTTTTCTTCGCTTCGGCTACCGAAAGTCCATCTAAAAAGGCAGAATTAACCAGTGTACCGGTGGCTACGTCCGTATAGACAGCTTCCTGCACACTTACCTCACTTCCTGCCACTACTTCGATAATAGGCAGATTAAACTTTTTGGCAAAATCCCAATCTCGTTCATCATGGGCAGGCACCGCCATAATGGCACCTGTTCCATAGGTCATTAATACATAATCGGAAATCCAGATAGGTATTTCCTGATTATTCACCGGATTGACTGCTTTGAGGCCCGAAATCTCAACACCGGTTTTCTCCTTTGCCAATTCGGTACGTTCAAAATCCGATTTACGGGCTGCCATTTCCCGATATTCAACTAAAGCATCATAATTATTGATTTCATCCTTATATTTCTCAATTAAAGGATGTTCCGGTGAAACAACCATATAGGTAGCACCGAACAGAGTATCCGGCCTGGTGGTATAGACACGCAGCTTATCTTCTTTTCCGGCAATAGCAAAGTCTACTTCTGCTCCCTGAGATTTTCCAATCCAGTTTTTCTGGGAAACCTTTACTCGTTCAATGTAATCAACGGTATCCAAATCCTGAATCAGCTTATCAGCATATTCGGTAATTTTCAGCATCCATTGGCTCTTTACCTTACGGACAACCTCTGAGCCGCAGCGCTCACAGACACCATTTACCACTTCCTCATTAGCCAGACCAACCTTACAGGAGGTACACCAGTTAATGGGCATTTCTGATTTATAAGCCAGGCCGGCTTTAAACAGCTTCAAAAAAATCCACTGTGTCCACTTATAGTAGTTCGGGTCTGTAGTATTAATTTCCCGATCCCAGTCAAAGGAGTACCCCAAAGAATGAAGCTGCTTTTTAAAACGCTCCACATTATTTCTGGTCACAATCTTAGGGTGAATATGATTCTGAATGGCATAATTTTCTGTGGGAAGTCCAAAGGCATCCCAACCCATGGGATAGAGTACGTTGTATCCCTGCATCCTTCTTTTGCGGGCAACAATATCCAGTGCCGTATAGGGCCTTGGATGCCCCACGTGCAGACCCTGTCCTGATGGATAGGGAAACTCTACCAGTGCATAGTATTTGGGCTTTGAATAATCGGTGGAAGTGGCAAAAGCCTTTTCCTCATCCCATATCTTCTGCCATTTTAGTTCCAGCTCTTTGTGATTATACGGTTGTGCCATCTGTGTCCTTCTTTCTACCTATTTCTTTTCTTCAATAAGTCTTAATATCCTTTTTGGCAACACAAAATTCGCCTTTTCATTGCCTTAATTATTTTATCCTTTCCCGATTTATCTGTCAAGGGAAGGGACAACTACTAAAAAGCCATTAAAGAATACTCGGTTTATTCCTTAATGGCTTTCCTTTTAATTGTTAATCAGCTTATCTTCCTCATTGTTCCAGCTATACAGCTTACGGATTTCCTTACCCACAACCTCTGAAGGATGCTCTGCCGCCAGCTTACGCATAGCCCTGAAATGAGCCTGACCGCCTGCGGGAGACATATCCAGAAGGAAATCCTTTGCAAAGGTACCGTCCTGAATATCAGACAGGATTTTCTTCATGGCTTTTCTCGTTTCCTCAGTAATAATCTTGGGTCCGGTGATATAATCCCCATATTCAGCAGTGTTGGAAATGGAATATCTCATGCCTTCAAAGCCGGACTGATAAATCAGGTCAACGATCAGCTTCATCTCATGGATACATTCAAAATAAGCGTTTCTGGGGTCATATCCTGCTTCCACCAAGGTTTCGTAACCGGCCTGCATCAAGGCACATACACCACCGCAAAGAACAGCCTGCTCGCCAAAAAGGTCGGTTTCTGTTTCCGTACGGAAGTTGGTTTCCAATACTCCGGCTCTTGCGCCTCCGATTGCCAGTGCATAAGCCAAAGCCTTATCCAATGCTTTGCCGGTAGCATCCTGATGAACTGCCACCAGACAGGGAACTCCCTTACCTGCCTGATATTCACTTCTTACGGTATGCCCTGGTCCTTTGGGTGCAATCATGGTAACATCCACATCAGCAGGGGGAACAATCTGCCCGAAGTGGATGGCAAAGCCATGAGCAAACATCAGCATATTTCCTGCCTCCAGATTAGGCTCAATATCCTTTTTGTACATGGCAGCCTGCTTTTCATCATTAATGAGAATCATAATTACATCTGCTTTTTTTGCAGCCTCTGCTGCAGTATATACT
>JBJELR010000196.1:0-2367 GCA_051879255.1 Lachnospiraceae bacterium
GCAGGAGATTCGTAAGAGAGAGCATTACGAGAAGCCAAGCGTAAGACGTAAGAAGAAATCTGAAGCGGCAAGAAAACGTAAATATAATTAATCGGATGAAATCCCTGATAGTGTTATCAGGGATTTTCTTTTTGGGAATGGGACGGAGATGAATATTTTTTTCCGGGGGTCATAGAAATAAGGATAAGAAGATTGAAAGGATACCTGATGAAAAAAAGACTGTGTTCATTCTTATGTATTATTCTTATGGTGAGTCTGCTCCCCCTGATGCCGGTACGGGGAGAGGAGGTGAGCCTGAATGGCCCCTCCGGGATTTTGATGGAAAGCAGAACGGGGACGGTAATTTATGAAAAAAATCCGGATGAGGTTCGAAGTCCCGCCAGCATAACCAAAATCATGACGCTGCTGTTAATTTTTGAGGCTCTGGAAGAAAACCGAATTACTTTGGAGGAAAAAGTGATTACCAGTGCCCATGCCAAATCCATGGGTGGCTCGCAGGTTTTCCTGGAGGAAGGAGAAGAACAGACGGTAGATACTTTGATTAAATGTATCGCAGTTGCCAGTGGGAATGATGCCTCAGTTGCCATGGCAGAGCACATTGCCGGAAGTGAGGAAGCCTTTGTGGAAATGATGAACCAAAAAGCCGCAGAGATGGGACTGACCAATACCCATTTTACGGATTGCTGCGGCTTAAGTTCATCGGATGATCATCATACCACAGCCAGAGATGTTGCCTTAATGTCCAGAGAGCTGATTACCCGATTTCCCCAGGTTTTTGACTATACTACTATATGGATGGAGGATATTACCCATGTGACAAAAAAAGGAGAAAGCACCTTTACCCTGTCCTCTACTAATAAGCTATTGAAGCAGTACCCTTATGCCAACGGCTTAAAAACCGGTTCCACCGATAAGGCCAAATACTGTTTGTCTGCAACGGCAGAAAAAGATGGGATTCAACTGATTGCAGTGGTTATGGGAGCACCGGATCACAAAGTGCGTTTTCAGGACTGTCAGACACTGCTGAACTACGGATTTGCCAAAGCCCATATTTACGAAGATCGCCAGGAAGCTGGATTTGTACCCCTGCCGGTGGAAGGCGGAGTGATGGATAAGCTGTCCATATCCTATGAAAAAGCCTTTACTTATCTGGATTTGGAGGGAAATGATTTAAGCAAAATTACCAAGGAAGAACGTCTGCCCGGTAAAGTACCTGCCCCGGTGAATAAGGGAGATAAGATAGGAGAGGTAGTGTATTTTCTGGGAGAAAAGAAGATTGGCAGTGTGGCCATCGTGGCCAACGAAGCTATTGCCAGGGCGGGGCTGTCGGATACCTTCAAGAGGGTATGTGGAAAATGGCTTTTAGGAAAGGAGAAGATGTGATAAGATAAATAAGTATATTTATTCGTACATCCGAAAGGAGAAGAAGAATTGATTAGCTGGTTTTGGATAATCCTGTGTGCAGGTATTGCTCTGGCCTGTTTTTTTCTGCTTGTTATGGTGATTGACGGTAATCGATTCAAGGTAGTTTCCTATCATTTACAGAGTGAAAAGGTAGAAAAAAACCATCGCTTCGTGCTGCTTGCCGATTTGCATAATAAGAGCTATGGAAAAAATAACCACAGATTAATCACAAAAATAAGAGAATTTCAGCCGGAAGCAATCTATATGGCCGGTGATATGATGACAGCGAAAAACGGCTGTGCTTTTGACCGGGCTTTAGCCTTGATGGAGACTCTTTGCAGGGAATATCCCGTCTACTACAGTATGGGAAATCACGAAAGCAGGCTGTTTTTGCACCCTCAGGATTATGGAAATCTGTGGGAGAGCTATGAAGCCGGGGTGATAAAAACAGGAACACAGCTTTTGCGTAATCAGGGAAAGGCTCAGGGAGAAAAGCTGTATGTAAGAGGGCTTGATCTGGAGCATAAATTCTACCGGCATTTTAAGCTGCTTCCTATGTCCAGAGAATATTTGAATGGAGTATTGGGGCTTCCTGATGCCAATCGATATGAGATTCTGCTTGCCCATAATCCGGACTACTTTAAATCCTATGCAGCCTGGGGAGCTGATTTGGTGCTTTCCGGTCATGTTCATGGAGGAGTAATGCGCCTTCCCTTATTGGGAGGAGTAATTTCTCCTGCGCTTCGGCTTTTTCCAAGATTTGACGGAGGCTTATTCAGAGAAGGAAAGTCAGTCATGATTCTTAGCCGGGGACTGGGGATGCATACGCTTCCTGTACGGATTTTCAATCCCGGGGAGCTGGTACTGATTACTCTAAGTCCTGAGGGAAAACTTGCCAAAAAAGAAGAAAATGAGTAAAATAGGGTTTCGTGGGGGTAGACACTATGGCGATATCCATTAAGC
>JBJELR010000197.1:0-13044 GCA_051879255.1 Lachnospiraceae bacterium
CTTTTTGAAGAATATATCCGTATGCTTTATGGTCAGATACCTGAAGTTTGCGGAATGCTGGGTATCTGCTCCTGCCAGCATGTGGTGGAGGCAGATGGGGAGGTATATCCTTGTGACTTTTATGTACTGGACCAGTATAAGCTGGGGAAGCTGACGGAAAAGTCCATGGAGGATATTCAAAAAAAGCGGAAGGAAATTCGCTTTATTGAGGAATCTGTGCCGATACCGGAAAAATGCAGGGAATGCAGATACTATCCCTTGTGCAGAGGCGGATGCCGCCGCTACCGCCAGCCGGTGCATTGCTTCTGTGAATCCCAGAAGGCTTTTTTTGATTACTGCCTTGAGCGACTGGAAAAGGCAGCAGCAATTTATGCACGGGTAGAGAATTAAAGGAATTATAGCCAAAGAGGAAAGCCGGGGGTTTTCCTTTTTGTTTTGGGTCAGGAAGTACGGCTTGCATAGCGGGCAACTTATATGCTATGATAAGTATAATAAATTGCATTAATCATAATTAAGAGAAAAATGCCATACAAAAGAAGGGAGAGTATATTTACAGTGTGGAGGAAGTTTAACAATCAATTCTTGGCCATATTGCTGGTTTTCGCATTAGCCACAGGTACGCTGAATGGAGTCATACTGGTAGAAGCTGCCACAGTGCAGGAAGGCCAAAATAATGGCCTGGAGGAGAAGCAGCAGGAAGGTATTGTCGGCAGTGCCGAAACTCCGGGACAGGGAGCTAAGGCTGAGACTAATTCTTCGGGGGAAAGTGAAGGACAGACCGAAGAAGACGAAGCACAGGCTCCGGGAGAGACTGAGGAACAGACCGGTGAGAACCCAGGGAAGGATTCTGAGAATGCCTCAGAGCAGCCCGATGAGGATGCAGGAGAGGCATCGGTAGATGCCAAAGGACAGACCGAAGAAGAGGCAGACCAGATGCCGGGAGAGGCAGAAAGTAAGCCCGATGAGGATGGAGGAGAGAATTCCCAGGAGGAAACCACAGAATCAGAGGATAATGAGGAAGATGAAGAAGAAATAGGACTTCTCTCTATTACAGCACCAATAGGCAGACAGTTTCGGTTGATGGCTGCTGCAGTGAATGGAGAACAGACGGTAAGCGATTGGGATGAATTTTCGGCGGCATTGAAGAACGACAGTGTCCACACCATTATTCTGGGGGGAGACATTGCGACCGCTCAGCCGGAAGGTGATACACCCATGGTAATCCCTCGCAACCTCACCATCAAAGGAAACAGACTTATTGTCCACGAAGCCGGTATTATTCTGGGAGGTAATACAACCTTTGAAAATATCAGTCTAGAGCTCACTAGTGCTACTCGTAATGCCATCATTGTCAACGGGCATACACTGACAATCAATGGGGTCAAGAATCAGGATGATGCTGTTTCAGGAGCGGAGGCTCCCCAAATCCATATCTTTGGGGGAACGGTAACCGATTATATTGCAAAAGACAGGGTACCATTACCTAATGGTGGTTCCCATAGTCAGATTATCATCAAGGGAAAGGATAACAGGCTTGGTGATATTCTTGCAGGAAGCTTATCGGACGCGAATACTGCCGCAGAAAGTAAATCCAATAATTTTGATCAGAATGTTACCATTACCATCGAAAGTGGAACTACCGGAATCATAGGTAATATCTATGCCAGCGGAGCCAGAGAATCCAGAATGGAGGGAACCGGAAATAAACTGTACCCCAGTCCGGATACCTATCGGGTTTCCGGGGCAGTGTCCATAAACTTAGGTAGTTCTTTGGTGAAATTTATAGATGGAAGGACAGGAGGTCCTACCAATGCAGCCCTGGTTTATCACGGAAGCAATAATCTCAATGACAATACGCTGCTAAAAGATTTGTCCTCCCTTAGTGTAGGTAGCGGTAACCTAAAGCCGGCAGCAGGAAGTAGCCTGTCCGAGCAGGCAGCAGTTTCTGTGGCTTCAGGAGCGAAGCTGCATTTGGGAAATTATGGGGATATTACCATTGGGGACTTTACCGGAGGCGGAACACTGATTCTGGGTGAACTGCAAAGCCTGAAAATAAACGGTAAGGTAGAAAACGAGACACAGGTGGCTATTGGAGATGTGAGTTATTCAGGTGGTTCATCGAAGGTTCCGGCAACTCTCTATCCTTATATCATTGCACAAAATTCTAAGGATAATAGCTTTAGGCTGTTACGCTATGATTTACAGCCGGATGATAAGTTGGTTCGCAGAAGCGATGGAAGCTGGAGTGTAGATGAAAGAGGGGCCTTGAATGTCCGTCTGGCGAGCTTTAGTCTGATTGATACAAGTCAGATTATTAATCTGAAGGTTGATGAATTTTCTAATTCATATGCAGTAAATTTAGCGTTTACCAGTGATAGTTTGAAAGAGTTCAGCTTTATACCTTTGACCTATAAGATAGAGTTTGCTGGAAAAACCTATACTGCCAGAACGATAGCAGATAGGAATGGCTACCATACAGCAGAGATGAAAGACCTGGGTCTGATTTTTGAGGCATTGGGAGATGACAATAATGGAGGAATCTGGGTATCACGAATTGATGAAAATACTCAGCTTCTCGCCGGAACCTATACGATTACTGTCACAGTGCCAACTACATCGGGCAATGTGAGTGAGACGTTTACTCTGGAAATCCAGGCAGCAGGAGAGGCCGCAGTGGGTGGTGCGACCTATGATACCCTCCAGGAGGCACTGGAAAGCCCCGAGGTACAAAATAGCAGCAGTGCAGCTACCACGATCAAACTTTTGGATTCGGTAAGTGTAAATACTTCCCTGAATGTTTCTGCCGGAACCTTTACTCTGGACTTGGCAGGAAGGGATCTTGTATCAACTGCAGGAGATGCCCTCACTATTACGGGTGGTAACGTAACTATTTCTAACAGCAGAGGAGGCGGCAGCATTCAGGGTAAGAATAACGGAATCACCCTTCAGGGCGGAACACTCAGCCTAAAGGGCGGCAGCATTGAAGGTGGTAATGCAGGTGTAGATGCCCAGAGCGGTACACTTACTTTGGAAGGAACAACCATTACCGGGGAAAATGGCCCCGGAGTAAGAGTATCTGGCAGTACTACACAGGTGAATTTGGCAGGAGGAAAAATTACCGGTGGAAACGGTAATCCCAGCTTTGACCTGCAGTATACCGATCAGAATAACGGGCCTGTATTACAGGTAACAAATACATTGACTAATGTTAATAGTCCTTACACAGTACGTAAGACAATTGGAGGAACTACAGCTATAGGAGGTATTTTTGCTAAGACAAATACCGACTTTACCGGCTATGCTGAGTGCTTTTATTCCGGTGCAGCCGGCTGGAGGGTAGTGAAAGAGGGAACAAATTTAACCTTACTGACGGATATTTCACAGGCAACAGTGAATCTTACCTCGGCAACCTATGACGGCAGTGCAAAGTCTCCTGTCATCGAGGTGATGCTAGGTGGGAAGACATTGACAAAGGGTACCGATTATCAGGTAAGTTATACCAGAAATGGACAGACAGTAAGTGAAATGAAGGGGGCCGGAACCTATCAGATCAGGATTGAAGGAATGGGTAGCTATGCCGGAGAGAAAGTGGTCAACTTTATCATTAACAAGGCACAAGAGCCTAACATCACTTTCCCTACGGCAACAGGCATCGTTTACGGGCAGAGGCTGTCGGACAGTATTTTAAGTGGCGGTAGTACACAGTATGGTAGTTTCTACTGGAAGGATGGAACAGTCATTCCGGAAAGAGGAATTGCTTCATGGATAGTCGTGTTTACTCCTAATGCCGACACGCTGAAAAACTATGAACCGATTACTACAACAGAAAAATCAGTATCGGTTACGGTAGCTAAGGGGTCTTCTACCGTAACCCTGGATGCGCAGCTTTCTGAGAAGAATGGTATCCGGGAGGCAAAGCTTACTGCTAAGGTGATAGGATTAGCGGGAGGAAAGATCCCAACGGGAACGGTAAAATTTGTAGAACTTACAGGTAATACAGAAAAAGAGATTGCCTCTGGTGTAACCCTGGATGCAGCAGGTACAGCCACCTACACCTGGACAGGCGTGGAGGCTAAGATTTACCGGCTTAAGGCGGTTTATGAGGGAGATACGAACTATCAACAGAGTTCATCCCAGGAGACTGCTTTCGATACCAGAAAGCAAAACCAGAGCGGATTTGCCCTTTCTGATCCGGGAACCAAAATCTATGGAGATGCGGGATTTACTTTGGCTACTACAGGTGGTAATGGAACAGGGGCGGTAACCTTTGAAAGTTCTGATTCCTCGATTCTTAGTATAAATGGTTCCCTGGCCACTATCCATAAGGCCGGTTCAGTTACCATTACGGCAACAAAAGCCGGAGATAGCAGTTATAATCCTATTACTGCGGTTAGGCAGCTTACCATAGAAAATAAGTCCATCACCCTGGCGGCGAAAAGCTTTACCATAACGAAGGGGGATGCAATGCCTGTATTGGAAATGCTTCCGGTAGAGTTGGCCTATGGTGACAGCTTTATTACTCAGCCTACCCTATTCTGTGATATAGTGGATACGAATACCATAGGTAAATATGCTATTACCATTAGTGGAGGAACGTTGACGAATCGGGGTAGTTATAACCTTACTTATGTGCCGGGAACATTGGAAATTAAAGAGCAAAGTCCGGTAACGCCGGGTGGCACAACGGGCAATTCCGGCCAGGGAGGAACCGGACAGAATACCGGCGGAACTGCTGATGCCGGACAGAATACGGCAACAGCGACTACACCACAGCCAACGGCACAACCCATTCAGAATCCGACGGCACCTGTGCAGAATGGGGCTGAAAACGGACAGAATGAAGCCGGAACGAATATCGTAAGAGCCGGACAGAGAACGGTAGCAGCAGGTCAGGGAATCGTAGAAGCTGAAGCGACTGAAAATACGGAAGGCCAACCGTTTTTGAAAACTACGGCTGGGGCAACAGGCTGGGAGGCAATCCGAAAGGAAATTGAGACCTCAGAAGAAGAAAATACGGTTACGGTGAATATGAACGGAGCAAGCCTTGTTCCCAGCGAGGTACTGGGTGAGCTTAAGGATAGAAATCTCAGCCTGATTTTAGAGATGGGAGAAGGCGTTTCCTGGAGTATTAACGGACAGGACTTTACTGGTCAGGCAGGAAGTATTGACTTTGGTGTTATTGTAGGCAGTGCAGAGAAGCCTCTGAACAACATTCCGTCTGAGCTTTTGGATCGTGTGGATGGAGAATACGATAGAGTGGAGTTGAGTTTGGCTCATAATGGTGAGTTTGGGTTTAGTGCAGTGCTCTCCGTCAATGTGAAAAAGGAGAATGCCGGGTATTATGCAAACCTATACTACTACAATGAGGAAACCAACAGGCTGGAATTTATCTATGCAGGTGAAATAGATCAGGATGGTACGGTCCAGCTTCTCTTTACCCACGCGTCAGAGTACATTTTGACAGTCGACACCAAACCGGCAAAGGAGAATACGGTTATTTCGGCTGAGACAGAGGAAATTCCCGTAGTATCGCCTGTACAGGCTGCTGCTTTCCAGGAAGGCAGTTCCTTCCCTATAATATGGATGATCGGGGGCATAGGAGCAGTAATTTTGGCAGCAGGAGCAGGAATAGCGTTTGTCATAAACCGAAAGAAGGAAAAAGGCAATAGCTAATTTCCCATGAAGGAAAATGAGAACATCTCCACAGGGTTACGTGTTGACATGACACAAGAAAATCCGGTGGGGATGTTTTTATTCCTGTTTATTTTCCGGTATAACGAATAATAAGTTTCTGCTATGTTCGTCGTATTAGCCTGTTAGGTTAAATAGAAAGGATGAAAAAATGACCAGATTAAGCACGCTTTGCTATATTGAACATGAGGGCAGGTATCTGATGCTGCATCGAACAGTGAAGAAAAATGATGTGAATAAAGATAAGTGGATTGGAGTAGGCGGACATTTTGAGGCAGATGAATGTCCTGAGGAATGTCTGCTTAGAGAAGTGAAGGAGGAAACAGGCTATACCCTGACCTCTTACCGTTATCGGGGACTGGTTACCTTCGTATCGGGAAATGGAGTGACGGAATATATGTCCCTGTTTACTGCAGATGGCTTTTTTGGAGAACCCATTGCCTGTGACGAAGGTCAGTTGGAATGGGTGGAAATTGATCGAATCGGGGAGCTGAATATCTGGGAAGGAGATAAGATTTTTTTCCGGCTGTTAAAGGAACGTCACGACTTTTTTTCCCTGAAGCTGGTCTATGATGGAAAAGACAGACTGGTGGAGGTTAAGCTGGATGGAAGGGATTATCCCTGGAAGAAACGGTAAGGAAGAAGGGATAAAGCCGGCTATTGCCTGCACATACACAATGACACTTTTACCGGGAAGCGAGGATACCGATTTGGAGAAAGAAAAGAAACAACAGCTTTTTTTTACCGGACTTTTGGTGGTGGCAGTGGGACTGCTGCTTCTTACAGCTTTTGTTTTTATTAGCTTTTTACAGAGGAAAAAGGACATACAGACAGCAGAACAGGTACAGGAATATGGGCGCCACTATGGGTTAGTGACCGATTCTTTTGAAGATATTTTCTGGAAGTCGGTTTACGAGGAGGCAAAGGCATATGGAGAAGAAAAGGGAGTTTATCTGGAATGGATAGGAAAAAATCTGGCTGTTGATTATGGAAAAGCAGAGCTCATGCAGTTGGCCATTGATGCCTCAGTGGATGGGATCCTTCTGGAGGGAGATGACAGTGACGGAATTCGGCAGTTGATTGAGCAGGCCGAAAAGCAGGGGATACCGGTAGTCACCGTTTTTTCCGACAGCTATGAAAGCAGAAGAACTAGCTTTGTGGGTTTAAGCAGCTATAATCTGGGCAGGGAGTATGGGCGTCAGATTATCAAAGTGGCTACCGCCAAGATGAAGGAAATTCTGATTTTGATGGATACTGCCCTGCAGGGCAGCGGACAAAGCATCGTGTTCAATGGAATAAAGGAAACCCTGGAGAATGAGGGGAACCACCTTACGATGGAATTGAAGACCCTGGCAGTCAGCGAGGATACTGCCTTCAGCGGAGAGGAGACCATACGGCAGTTTCTTTCCCAAAGAATTCAGGGACAGGTCGGTCTACCGGACATGGTTATTTGTTTAAGCGAAAAAAATACTATGAGAACCTATCAGGCTATTGTAGATTATAACCTGGTGGGAGAAACCGGCCTTTTAGGCTACTACGTTACTGATGATATTTTAGATGGAATCGAGCGCAAGGTTATTCAGGCTACCATTGCAGTGGACACACAGAATATGGGAATAAAGGGAATAGAGGCATTGGAGGAGTATCTGGATACCGGTCATGTCAACGAGTATATTACCATTGATGTGGATGTGGTCACCATCGACAACGTGAAGGAGTATATGCAGGATGGGGAGGAAAAATAAGGTAATCAGCATTAGTATTCAGAATAAGCTTTTAATTCTGTTTTTGGGCACTACTACCATTATTTTTTTAGTAAATCTATATGTATATGCCCATATTAATGGCATGATTTCCAGGATTTACTCCATTTATGAAAGTAATCTGCAGCTAAATGAAATGCAAAGCTCCCTGGCCAATATCCACAAGAATATGGAAATTTTTCTGGATACAGAGGATACTCAGGCTCTTGAGGCATATCTACGCTATGCTCAGGATTATCGAAATCGGCTGGAAAAGCTGAATCAGAGCATAGTGGGCGAGGAAGGGTTAATGGCAGAAAAGAACATTTACACTCTGTCAGAAAAATATCTGCATTTTGCGGAAAGTGCTATAGCAGCAAAGCGAGGCAGAAATGTAGTAAAGTATAGAGAAAGCTATGAACGGGCCTCCCAGCTACTGGAATTCATTAATTCCCATTTTTATAGCTTGAATACCCAGAAGCTGCAGGATAACTCCAACAATTATACGCAGCTTTTTGATACACTGAAATCCTCCGAAAAGACGAATATGCTGATTCTTAGTCTGCTGGGAATATTTACAATCATTCTGGTATTGTTTTTAACCAAGGGAATTACCAGGCCTTTGAAACGGCTTGCTGAAACAGCGGGAGAGGTAGCAGAGGGGAATCTTGAGGTGGAAATCAGACAGGTACAGTCTGCCGATGAAATCGGGGTACTGACTGCTGCCTTTGACCGGATGGTGAGAAGCCTGAAGGATTATATTGAGCAGGTAAAAAAAAGTATGGAGCAGGAAAGCACCATGAAGGAAAAGCAGTTAATTATGGAAGCCAGCTTAAAGGATGCCCGGTTAAAGTATCTGCAGGCCCAGATTAATCCTCATTTTCTTTTTAATACCTTAAATGCCGGGGCTCAGCTTGCCATGCTGGAGGATGCCGGAAAAACCTATAATTATATACAGAATGTAGCAGATTTTTACCGTTATAACGTTAAACAAAATAACGATGTGGTTACCCTGTACGAAGAAATTGAATTGGTAGATAATTATATTTATATTATTAATGTGCGTTTTTCAGGAGAGATAAATTTTGAAAAGAAGTTGGAAAAAGGGCTTTTGCAGGTGCAGGTTCCCAGCATGATTCTTCAGCCCCTGGTAGAAAACTGCATCAACCATGGGATTAGAGATATTGATTGGCCAAACCGGATAGAGTTATCCGTTTATCGGGAAGAAGGAGGAATCGGTATCCGGGTAAGCGATAACGGAATCGGAATGGAGCAGGAGGAAATTAGAAAAATTCTGAAAAAGAAACCATTGGAAAATACAGAAGGAAAAGCGGAAGAAAAAAGCGGCGGAGTAGGTCTGGGTAACGTGATTAGCCGATTACGCGTCTTTTTTGATAAAGAGGATATTGTGGAAATCACCAGTGACGGGAAAAATCAAGGAATGGCCGTAACCATTCATGTTCCGGTATAAGGGGGAAAAATGTACAGAATTATGTTGGCAGATGACGAAGGAATCGTTATCGATGCACTAAAATTCATTATTGAAAAAAGCTTTGGAGATACCTGTGTGGTGGAATATGCCAAGACAGGAAGAGGTGTGATTGAACTGGCAGAGAGCTTTAGGCCGGATATTGCCATAATGGACATTCAGATGCCGGGAATTAACGGAATAGAGGCGATTAAGGAAATTCAGAAGAATAATTCCAATATTATTTTCGTGGTACTGACGGCACATGACCGATTCGATTATGCCAGAGAAGCCATCAGTCTGGGGGTGATGGAATATGTCAATAAGCCTATTAACAGAGATAAAATGGTAGATATTCTCAGCAGAGCGATGCACATTATTGATACCAACCGGGCGAAAAGAAGAACGGATTTGTCCAATAAGGAAAAATTGGAAACGGTAATTCCCTTTATCGAAAGCGGTTTTATTTATGCGGTTATGTTTCAGGAAAATTATGCCCAGGAGGCAGCCGACTTTAAGAGGCTGTTTGAGATAGAAGAAGACAGTGGCTATATGATGGTCATTGAGTGCGGGGACCTGCAGGAAGAAGGGCAGTTGGAAAATGCTATTGGTGTAGGGGTGAGAATCCACAGCCATTATTCCCGGCTGAAGGAAATCGTAAAGGAATTTTTCAAAGGAATAGTCGGCCCTATGATGGCCAATGCGGTAATCGTTTTTGTTCCCTGTGAGGAAAAGGGAGAGGAGGAATATGAGGGAAGAATCGAAATGATCGAAAATGCCCGCAAGATGGTACGTAAGCTGAACCGGGTTCTGGATGCGTCCTTCAGAGTGGGCATTGGCTCCGTAAAAAGGCTGGAGCAGATAGGGGATTCCTATACCGAGGCCATTAATGCTTTCCACTATACCACAAGCAGTGTGGCACATGCCAAAGACTTTCCCATGGGCTGTGGCTATGAAGAAGACTATCCCATAGATATTGAACAAAGGCTGTTCTCCTGCCTGGAAGCAGGAGAGGTGAACGGTGCGGTGGCAGAAGCAGGAAAATTTTATGACTGGATGGTAGGAAGCTATGCCAAGGAAATTATGGATATTAAGCTGAAAGCTCTGGAATTCGTACTTTTTGCAGAAAAAATCGGGTACGAAAGCGGGGGGACAACCTACCGCTTTACCTCCAGACATGATTATCTGCCTTCTTTAATGGAATTTCGTAACTACGATGAACTGAGAGCCTGGTTTTTGGGAAAAATCCGGGAGGCTGCCAAAAATGTTCGGGGAAATAAGGAGAGCACCCATAAACGTTGTGTAGAACAGGCCATTGAGTACATTCGGGAGAGATACCATAAGAGTATAACCTTAGATGAAGTCTCCCGTCAGGTTAACGTCAGTCCCTATTATTTCAGTAAGCTGTTTAAAGAGGAAACAGGAGAGAATTTTATTGATTATCTGACCTCCATGCGGATGGACAAGGCCAAGGAATTATTGATGAAGACGGATAAAAGTATGAAGGAAATCTGTGGTCAGGTGGGTTATCAGGATCCCAATTATTTCAGCAGGGCCTTCAAAAAGAATGTAGGAATAACCCCTACAGAGTATAAGGAGGGAAAGAGCCTGTGACAAAAAAGAAAGGGAGAACGGGCAGAAGGGCAGGCTGGTATATCCTCCTTCTGTTTCTGTTTTTTTCCTGTGGCTGCAGCAGAAAAGAGAAAACAGTCGGAGGGGAAAATGGAGAAAAAGAGAAAAGCCAGTTGCAAATCGGAATGATTTTTGACAATTTTATTATGGAACGGTGGCAAAGGGATCGAGACGTTTTTGTCTCTACTGCTGTGGAACTGGGAGCCCAGGTAAACGTGCAGAATGCCAATGGCAGTGTGGAGGAACAAATTGCTCTGGTAGAATATTTTGTGGAAAAGAAGGTGGATGTGCTGGTGATTGTACCCATTGAGGCAAAGCCCTTACAGCCGGTAATCCGGAAAGCCAGGCAGGAGGGGATTAAGGTAATTGCTTATGATCGGCCGATTTCGGGAGCCCAGGTGGACTTGTATATTTCCTTCGACAATCGTAAGGTGGGACAGCTAATGGGCGAGGAACTGGCAGGACAGCTTCAGGAGCAGGATAAGGTAATCATGATTTGTGGGCCGGTGACGGATCATAATGTGAGTGAGGTGGAAGCCGGGTTCAGAGAAGCTATGGAACGGGAAAATATTCAGATTGAGGATATTTATTATGCGCCTCAGTGGAAAGGGGAATATGCAGGAGCATATGTTCGTCAGCATGCAGAACTTATGCAGACGCTTCAGGGAATAATGTGCGGTAATGACAGTCTTGCGGGGCAGGCCATAGGAGCCCTTGCAGAGCAGAGACTGGCAGGAGAAATCCATGTGGTGGCACAAGATGCTGATTTGGCTGCCTGTCAGAGGATCGTAGAGGGAACACAGACCATGACGGTGTATAAATCAGTGGAAAAGCTGGCGGCTCGTGCAGCCCAGGCGGCTGTTTTGCTGGCTCGGGGGGATTTTAGGGAAACCTCAGTCTATGAGGATGAAACAGGAAGAAAAATGCCATATATCTGCCTGGAACCGACGAAGGTCAACCTATCCAATATGGAGGAAGTGATTATTGAAAGCGGATTTCATCTAAGAGAGGATGTTTACCTGAACCGCCCTGATTTAGTGCAATAAGCCTTGTTTCTAACTCTCAGACAGGACTTTTTTGTCACAAAAAAATAAAGGATAAAAAAATGCTATTTATTCCAGATAGAAGAAAAAAGCTGATAAAAATGTGAAGAAGCTCACAAACATATGAAGTCGGATGTATGATACAGTAAGAACGTAACAAAAGATTATTCTTTAAGGGAGGCTAAAGAAATGAAGAAAAAACTTTTAAGCTTGATGCTGACAGCAGCTATGCTGGCAGGAGTGCTTACCGGCTGTGGTAACAGTAATCAGGCAAACAACACCACTACACCCGCAGCCGGCGGCACCGACACTCAGATGGCAGAAGAAAAGCCTGCAGGAGGCGGTGCAGAAGGCGTTCAGGTAGGTATCGTTCTTCCTACTAAAGACGAACCCAGATGGCTTCAGGATCAGGCACAGTTTGAGAAAATTCTTGGCGATGCAGGCTTTACCAACCAGGTATTGTTCAGCCAGGGATCTTCCGCAACAGAGAAAACAAACGTGGAAACACTGATTTCACAGGGAATCTCCGTACTGATCATTTGTGCACAGGACGGTTCTGCAGCGGCAGCAGCAGTAGAAGAAGCTAAGGCAGCAGGCGTTACCGTAATTGCCTATGACCGGCTGATTACCGGAACCGATGCAGTAGACTACTATGTAACCTTTGACAGCGTTGCAGTAGGCCAGGCACAGGGACAGTATCTGATTGACAATGCCCCTGCAGGAAGCGGTATTCCTTTGTACCTGTATGCAGGTGCGGCAACAGACAACAACGCATTCCTGTTCTTTGAAGGTGCATGGAAGGTACTTCAGCCCAAGGTTGCAGATGGCACCTTTGTCATTGCCAACTCCTCTGAGGCTGTAGCTTTACAGGATAAGGCAGAGCTGACTCGTGATGAGCAGGCTAAGATTATCGGACAGGTTACTACTGACTGGGATTTCAACGTTGCAAAATCCAAGGCAGAGGCACACCTTACCGCAGCAGGAGCAGACTTAAAGGGTGATGTACTGGTACTTGCTCCCAATGACGGAACTGCACGTTCCATCGCAGACGTATTTACAAGTGATAAGGATATCACCAGCTACAGTATCACCGGACAGGACTCTGAGAAGGCTTCCGTACAGTACGTAATTGATGGAAAACAGTCCATGACCGTATTTAAGGATACCCGTACCCTGGCAGCAGACTCTGTTGCAATGGCAGTATCCGTATTAAACGGCGAAACTCCTGCAACGGATACAACCTACAATAATGAAGCAAAGGATGTACCTGCAAAACAGACCGATATTATCGTAGTAACCAAGGATAATGTTAAGGCAGCTTTGATTGACTCAGGCTACTATGAGGCATCAGAGTTCACCGGGTTAGAATAGGAGAGTGAAGGAAAAGGCCGGCTTGAACAGGTACAAAAGCCGGCCTTTTGTATGGAAGAAAATCATGAACCGGGAAAGGAGAAGGGCATGAGTGATT
>JBJELR010000198.1:0-2315 GCA_051879255.1 Lachnospiraceae bacterium
ATGAAACCATGGATTATCTTATGCGCCAGGTGGAGAATGGGCAGGCCTTTGTGATTCAGCCAGAGGTGAAAAATACCATTGACCGTATCGAGAAAAACCCTGAAAAAATGCAGGCTCTTTATGACAGTGGCTATGAGGATGCAAAAAGCTGCTATGACCGTCTGCTGTCTTATCTGGAGGAATAAATTAATTGGAGGAAAAGGTTCTTTATGATTGAGATAATCAAGGCGATTTTATTTGGTATTGTAGAAGGAATTACGGAATGGCTTCCCATCAGCAGTACGGGGCATATGATTCTTTTGAATGAGTTTGTCAAACTGGATGTATCGGAAGAATTCTGGGAAATGTTTCTTGTGGTCATTCAGTTGGGAGCGATTCTTGCCGTTGTGCTGTTGTTTTGGAAAAAGATATTCCCCTTTAATTTTAAGGGGGGCGACATCATTAAAAAAGATATTTTCCGGCTTTGGGGCAAGATTATCGTTGCCTGTATTCCGGCGGCTGTGGTAGGTATCCTTTTTGATGACTTTTTGGATAAGTATTTGTATAATTATACGGTGGTTTCTTTGGCGCTCATTGTTTTCGGAATTGCCTTTCTGATTATTGAAGAAAAAAATAAGGATAAGGCTTCTCGGATTAACAGTCTGGCAGAAATTACCTGGAATACGGCCTTAATTATTGGATTTTTTCAGTTGATTGCAGCCATCTTTCCCGGCACCAGCCGTTCAGGAGCCACCATTGTTGGAGCCTTGCTGATTGGAGTGTCCCGAACCGTAGCGGCAGAGTTTACGTTCTTTTTAGCCATTCCGGTTATGCTTGGTGCAAGCCTGTTAAAGATATTGAAATTTGGGTTTGACTTCACCTCTATGGAGGCAATCATACTGCTGGCCGGAACGGTGGTAGCTTTTCTGGTTTCCATTGTGGTCATCAGATTTCTCATGGGCTATATCAAAAAGCATGATTTTAAGGTTTTTGGCTGGTATAGGATTGTTTTGGGGGCATTGGTATTAGGCTATTTTGGTCTATTTGCATAAAAATGAATAAATCTTTCACAATCCTTTGGTGAGAAAATTCATTGACGCTGTGAAAAATAGATAGTAAACTTAAAATTATCAAATAAAATTTGTGATTTATTGTCACAAATTCATTTACGTTAATATGTTGTGGAGACAATGCTGCTATACGCTGCATGGCTTCTCAACGACAGGTTTCAGGATGGGAGAACAAATGAAAGAAAAAGTGATGAAGAAGGCAGCAGAAGCTGTAACTAAGACACCGCAGGTTGAGACCGCACCAGTAGCTGAGAAGACAGCAGGCGTTAAGACAGTAGAGGAAAAGACAGAAGTGAAGACAGCAGAAAAAATATCTGCAAAGAGGACTGCCGGTAAGGCAGCAGCAGAAAAAACAGAGGAAGCAGTAAAGAAGACCCCCGGAAGGAAGTCGGCTGCAGCGAAAGAAAGCTCTGCTAAAGGAACAGCCAAAAAGGCAGAAGTAAAGACCAGTATCACCCTACAGTTTTATGGGAAATCCTATACGGAGGAAGATTTGCTGAAGATTGCCAAAGATGTTTGGAAATTTGATCTGAAGAAGAAAGCCGGTGAATTGGAATCTGTAGAGCTTTATGTTAAGCCGGAAGAAAACACCTGTTATTATGTAATGAACAAGGAGATTGGTGGAAGCTTCGCACTGTAAAGGAAGAATATTGGCATAAGAGGTCGATGTTAAAAAGTGCGTACATAAAGAGGCGGTCGTACAGAGTACGGCTGCCTTTTTAACGTTACCTGTTAACGGTATTGGAGGTTTGGAAGGGGCAGGATGGAGTGGATGAAAATAAATAAGGAGAGAAAGCGATGATAGAAGCAATCAACCTTTGTAAGCAGTTTGAACGAACCGTAAAGCAAGGAAGAAAATCTCGTAAGGAAGAATTTCTGGCAGTAAATCAAGTATCGCTAAAAGCAGAGGCAGGAGAAATTGTGGGTATCCTGGGTCCCAATGGAGCGGGAAAAACCACTCTGCTTCGTATGCTGGGGATGCTGATGACACCCAGTCTGGGTGAAGTGCGCCTTTTTGATGGCAATGGACAGCCCATTGAAGATGTACTCAGTCGAAAAAAAGCCATTGGTTATCTGTCAGGAAATACCAGACTCTATCCCCGGTTCACCATCAGAGAATACCTTACTCTTTTAGGAGAGATATACGGATATTCCAGGAAAGAAACGGAAAAAAGAATTGAGCGGCTGACGGGGATGTTTTCCATGGAGAGCTTTGTGGACAATCGGATAGAAAAGCTATCTACCGGACAGACCCAGAGAGCCTCT
>JBJELR010000199.1:0-12954 GCA_051879255.1 Lachnospiraceae bacterium
TCAGAAGAAGATGTTTCCCGGATATGTTTTAATTAACATGGTGATGAATGACGACACATGGTATGTTGTTCGCAACACCAGAGGTGTAACCGGCTTTGTGGGACCGGGAAGTAAACCCGTACCGCTTACGGAGGCCGAGATGAAGCCGCTGGGTATCAAAAAAGACATTGTATCCGTTGATTTTGCCGAAGGTGATATGATTGTGGTTATCGCCGGTGCATGGAAGGATACGGTGGGTGCTGTTCAGAGAATTGATTATAGCAAGGGAACGGCTACCATCAATGTAGAGATGTTCGGCAGAGAGACCCCTGTCGAAATTAGTTTTGAGGATGTTCGTAAAATGAACTAAGGCTGCTTAAAAAGCAGATGGATGAAGAAGTGAAAAAATAGGTAGCGGAGCATATAGCAATAGATGAAACGCTTTTAAAATTGAAGTTTGGCGGCTTTTGCCGTTTAACGGTGGAAGGGTTACCTAGCCCATGGACCACAATATATTTATAGGAGGTGCCATCATGGCAAAGAAAGTAGAAGGATACATTAAATTACAGATCCCTGCTGGTAAAGCGACACCAGCTCCCCCGGTTGGACCTGCTCTGGGTCAGCATGGTGTGAATATCGTAGAATTTACCAAGCAGTTTAATGCAAGAACAGCAGACAAAGGTGATTTAATCATCCCTGTTGTTATTACCGTTTATGCAGACAGAAGTTTCAGTTTTGTTACCAAAACTCCCCCTGCAGCAGTGCTGCTGAAAAAAGCCTGCAACATTAAATCCGGTTCAGGTGTACCGAATAAGCAGAAGGTTGCCAGCATTTCCAAGGCTAAGATTCAGGAAATTGCAGAAATGAAGATGCCTGACTTAAATGCAGCCAGTCTGGAAGCAGCAATGAGCATGATTGCCGGAACTGCACGCAGTATGGGAATTACCGTAGAAGATTAATGGGAAAAGGAAAATAATGAAGAAAAATTATTCTTCATTAAATTTGTGGAAGGAGTGTAACAAAACGACATGAAACATGGAAAGAAATATAGCGAAACTGCTAAGTTAGTAGATTCCGCAACCCAGTACGAAACTGCTGATGCCATTGCTTTGGTGAAAAAGACAGCAGTTGCTAAATTTGATGAAACGATTGAAGTGCACATCAGAACAGGATGTGATGGACGCCATGCAGAGCAGCAGATTCGTGGTGCTGTAGTACTGCCTAACGGAACCGGTAAAACCGTTCGTGTTCTGGTGTTTGCCAAAGGCGATAAAATTAATGAGGCAGAGGCTGCCGGTGCAGATCATGTAGGCGGAGAAGAACTGATTCCCAAGATTCAGAATGAAGGCTGGCTGGATTTTGATGTAGTCGTAGCTACTCCTGATATGATGGGTGTTGTAGGTCGTCTGGGTAAGGTCTTAGGTCCTAAGGGTCTTATGCCCAACCCTAAGGCTGGTACGGTTACCATGGACGTTACCAAGGCCATTAACGATATCAAAGCCGGTAAAATCGAATACAGATTGGATAAGAACAATATTATTCACTGTCCTATTGGTAAGGCTTCCTTTGCTGAAGAAAAGTTACAGGAGAACTTTACTGCATTAATGGAAGCCATTGTAAAGGCTAAGCCCAGTGCATTAAAGGGACAGTATTTAAGAAGCATTACTCTGGCTTCTACCATGGGCCCCGGAGTAAAGGTTTCTACTGCTAAGTTCTAGTGTGGTATTTGCTGATTTAGGATACATCGAATTGAACTTGATAGAAGCTATGCTTTAGTAGAAATAGAGCTGTTGCAAAACCAGATGAATAGTCTAGTAGTGCAATGGCTCTTTTTGCATTGAGAAGCAGGAGAACGAAAGGGGAAAAGAAAGGTACAATAGTCATGAATAATGATATATTAGCCATTGGGGCAGGAAAAATAAGAAAACAATGCAGGGTGTGTCTGGGAAGTGGTTTGCTTATTGGGATGATTACCCATCTTTATGTACTGACCAACAAGCTGCCTAACTGGGATGATCTCAACAATTTGTATGGCTATGGGGGAGGAGACAGCTTGGGAAGGTGGATGCTTAAGGTTTTACGTCCTCTTTCGGGGATGTGGAGTGTACCGGCGCTTAATGGTGTGTTGGCCATACTTTTTCTGGCCCTATCGGCCTGCATCATTCTGGAGGTTCTTGAACTGCAAAGCTATTCCTCGGCGGTGCTTCTTCCTGCGATTATGCTTACCTTTCCAAGTGTAGCCAGTACAATGACATTCATGTTTACGGTAAATACATATGCACTGGGGTTATTTATTGGCTGTATCGGGGTAGGGCTGAATAAAAAATATACCTATGGCTGGATTCCTGGGGCAGGCTTGATGCTTCTTTGCCTGGCGACCTATCAGTCTTATATCTGTCTGTTTGCGGCAGTATTGCTGTTTTCTCTGGTAATGGAGATTTTTCGGGGAAGGGAGTTTAAGGCGGTATTTAGAAAAGGAGTAGGCTACCTCTTGTCTTTAGTGTTAGCAATGGGAGGCTACCTTTTGCTTACACCTGTAGTTTCGGGGCAGCTTTCGGATTATCGGGGCATTGACAGCATGGGAAAGATACGGCTTACAGAACTGCCACATCTGGTGGGCAGGGCCTATAAGCGGATATTGGATTATTTTCTTCTGGATCCCTTAAGCTATGTCAGTGAGTTTGGGAACGTGTTAAACTGGCTGGTGGTTTTAGCCGAAATTCTCCTGTTTGCTTATCTATTATGGAAGCTGGAAATATATAGAACGCTTCCGCTTTTGCTGTTAAGCTGTATGTTGATGGGGTTGATTCCTCTTGCACTGTCCGGCATTTATGTTATGGCTCCCCAGGTTACCCGAGCCTCCACACTGATGCTTTATCAGTATGGTTTTGTCTATGTGGTTTTACTGGGATTGACGGAGATATTTTTGCTCCGGCTAGAGAAAGAGGATATCCGATGGAAAAGGAGGACAGGGCAGCTGCTGGGGGCAGTATGTTTCCTTTTTGTTCTGGCTGTAGGGTATGATCATTACCTTTTGAGTCATAATGCCTATTTTCGTATGGAGATTGCCTATGGAAGGATAAGCAGCTTTTACGAACGTCTGTATTATCGGCTTGAAGAACAGGAAGGGTATAAAATAGGGGATCCCATCGTGATTATGGGAGACTATTGGCCTGAGCCCAATATTTTGTCCTCTGCAAAGTTCGATATGGAAAGATATCAGGACATGGAAGGTATTGCCATGGAAAATGGTCTTTTTACAACGGGAGTACGGAGACAGTTTTTGAGAACCTATTTGGGAATTGACTATGAAGAGGTCAGTGACCAGTGGCAGGGAGATTACCTTAAGACAGAGGAGTTTAAACATAAGCCCGCTTATCCTAAGCAGGGCTGTGTTTGGAAAAAAGATGGTATCTGGGTCATAAAGGTGGGGAACTAAAGGATTATATCGGTATCGGTTTAGCATTTTGGGAAAAGATGCTTGACAGAAATACGGCTTTTGTGGTATTTTAACAAAGGTCATAAAGACCATGCCGAAGACAGTAGGTTTGAGAACCGAGAAATGCCGGGGTATTTCTCGCGAAGAAGCTGACGCTTCTTCCGGGGGAGATGGCAGATCGGATTCTTAAGTAAGTGTGTATACCGCCTACCGAGGGGATAGAAAGTTTAAGACTTTATACCTTCCTGTCTTCAGGGAGGTTTTTTCATATGGGTAGGGCTGTCTTGTCCCAATGTGTGAACTCCTATCGGCAAGAATACTATAAGGAGGTAAACGTTATGGCAAAAGTGGAATTGAAACAGCCTATTGTAGCTGAAATTTCCGAGGCAATCAAGGATGCTCAGTCCGTAGTTCTGGTTGACTATCGCGGATTGACCGTAGAGCAGGATACCAATCTTCGTAAAGAGCTTCGTGAAGCCGGAGTTGGCTACAAGGTGTACAAGAACACAATGATGAATTTCGCATTCAAAGGTACAGACTATGAAAGCCTTGTTCCCTTCCTTGAAGGACCCAGTGCAATGGCTTTCTCTACAACGGATGCAACTGCGCCTGCAAGAATTCTGGCTAAATTTGCTAAGACAGCCAATGCATTGGAAATCAAAGCCGGTGTAGTGGAAGGTGTGATGTATGATGCCAAGGGAATGCAGTCCATCGCACAGATTCCTTCCAGAGAGGAACTTCTTTCCAAGTTATTGGGAAGCATTCAGTCACCGATCACCAACTTTGCTCGTGTGATGAATCAGTTGGCAGAGAAAGGTGGTGCAGGGGCTTGCGAAGCACCTGTAAAGGAAGAAGCGGCAGCAGAATAGGAAGTTTTTTCTACAGGGAAGAACTGAACAATTAAGTGAACATGAGAACAAATAAGAAAGATGGAGGTAAATCAAAATGGCAAAATTATCTACTCAGGAAATAATTGATGCAATCAAAGAGTTAACCGTATTAGAATTAAATGATTTAGTAAAAGCTTGCGAAGAAGAATTCGGTGTATCTGCAGCAGCAGGTGTAGTAGTTGCAGCAGCAGGCGGTGCAGCAGAAGCGGCTGAAGAAAAGACAGACTTTGATGTGGAATTAACTGAAGTTGGTCCTAATAAGGTTAAAGTAATCAAAGTTGTTCGTGAAGCAACAGGTCTTGGCTTGAAAGAAGCTAAAGATTTAGTAGATTCTGCACCTAAGACCTTAAAAGAGGGTGCTACTAAGGAAGAAGCCGAAGACATCAAGGCTAAGCTGGAAGCAGAAGGTGCTAAGGTTACTCTTAAATAAGAGAAAGCTGCCAGGATGGAATAAAAAGAAGATAGAGCTGTGGTACCAAGGATTAAACCAATGGTACCCGGCTCTTTTTTTCTTGTGCTTATTTTGAATAATAACCTTGCGGACTTTGAATCGTTGGAAATTCCATCTTGACAAGCACAAATGATTTGGAATATAATGGACAATGCACTATTGTGGTATGGTGTGCATATTAGCTAAATCTTTAGGCTGGATATGTGCAGATAGCCTACAATAAATCATAAAGGACGGGGTGAAGGCATATGGAAAAAAACAGAATACGACCTTCTGCTAACAGCAAAAAGATGCGTATGAGTTATTCACGACAAAAAGAAGTTTTGGAGATGCCCAATCTGATAGAGGTTCAGAAGAATTCCTACCAGTGGTTTCTGAAGGAAGGCTTGAAAGAAGTCTTTGACGATATCTCTCCCATTACAGACTACAGTGGACATTTGAGTCTGGAGTTTGTAGACTTTGAATTGTGTGAAGATGACGTTAAGTATTCGATTGAAAAGTGTAAAGAGAGAGATGCTACCTATGCGGCACCATTGAAGGTGCGGGTACGTCTTTACAATAAGGAGAAGGAAGAAATCAGTGAGCATGAGATTTTCATGGGAGATCTTCCGCTGATGACTGCCACCGGTACCTTTGTGATTAATGGTGCGGAACGTGTTATCGTTAGCCAGTTGGTCCGTTCTCCGGGGATTTATTATGCCATTGGCCATGATAAAATTGGCAAAACTCTGTATTCTTCTACCGTTATTCCCAACCGCGGTGCATGGTTGGAATACGAAACCGATTCCAATGATGTTTTCTATGTTCGTGTAGACAGAACCAGAAAAGTTCCTGTCACTGTATTGATTCGTGCACTTGGAGTAGGAACCAACGATGAGATTCGTGAACTTTTCGGAGATGAACCCAAAATTGAAAAGAGCTTTTTAAAAGACGTTTCGACTAATTATCAGGAAGGTCTTTTAGAGTTATATAAAAAAATCCGTCCCGGTGAGCCTTTAAGTGTAGAAAGTGCAGAAAGTCTGATTACGGCAATGTTCTTCGACCCCAGAAGATATGATTTAGCTAAAGTAGGACGCTATAAATTCAACAAGAAGCTGGCACTTCGTAACCGTATTCGCAATCAGGTTCTGGCTGAGGATGTAGTAGATACCCTGACGGGAGAAGTTTTGGCAAAGGCCGGCGATAAGGTAACTGCTCAGATGGCAGATGATATTCAGAATGCGGCGGTTTCTTACGTTTATCTTCAGACAGAGGAAAAGAACGTTAAAATTTTATCCAATATGATGGTGGACATCACCAACTTTGTCGATTGCGAACCCAGGGAGCTTGGAATCACTGAATTGGTTTACTACCCTGTACTGGCGCAGATTGTTGAGGAATATGGAGAAAAGCCGGAGGAACTGGCAGAGGCAATCAGACGGAATGTGTCTGAACTTATCCCTAAGCATATTACGAAGGAAGATATTTTAGCTTCCATTAACTATAATATTCACCTGGAATATGGTATAGGTCATGATGATGATATTGACCATTTGGGCAACAGACGTATTCGTGCTGTTGGTGAATTATTACAGAACCAGTATCGTATTGGTTTGTCCAGACTGGAGAGAGTGGTTCGTGAGCGGATGACCACTCATGATGCAGAGGATGTTTCACCACAGGCATTGATTAACATTAAGCCCGTACAGGCTGCAGTAAAGGAATTCTTTGGTTCCTCCCAGCTTTCACAGTTTATGGATCAAAACAACCCCTTAGGTGAATTGACCCACAAGAGACGTTTATCAGCTTTGGGACCGGGTGGTCTGTCCAGAGACAGAGCCGGATTTGAGGTTCGAGATGTACACTACTCCCACTACGGAAGAATGTGTCCTATTGAGACCCCGGAAGGGCCAAACATCGGTTTGATTAACTCTCTTGCCTCTTATGCCAGAATTAATGAATATGGCTTTATCGAGGCTCCTTATCGTAAGATTGACAAAACGGATCCGGCAAACCCTCGCGTAACGGATGAGGTGGTATATATGACCGCAGACGAAGAAGATAATTATCATGTGGCTCAGGCTAACGAATTGTTAGACGAGAATGGTTATTTTGTTCGTAAATCCGTATCCGGTCGTTATCTGGAAGAAACACAGGAATACCCCAGGGCTATGTTTGACTATATGGACGTATCGCCTAAGATGGTATTTTCTGTGGCTACGGCATTGATTCCTTTCCTGGAAAATGATGATGCCAATCGTGCTCTTATGGGCTCCAATATGCAGCGACAGGCAGTGCCGCTTTTAAGTACGGAAGCACCGGCAGTAGGTACCGGTATGGAAGTAAAGGCAGCAGTGGACTCGGGTGTCTGCGTGGTGGCACCTAAGGCAGGTGCGATTGATTATGTATCTTCAAATTTAATCAAAATGACGGCTGATGATGGAGAAAAGCTGGAATTTCATCTGACTAAATTTGCCAGAAGCAACCAGTCTAACTGCTACAATCAGAAACCCATTGTATTTAAGGGGAATCATGTGGAAGAAGGGCAGGTTATTGCAGATGGCCCATCAACCTCTGAAGGAGAGCTGGCACTGGGAAAAAATCCTTTAATCGGATTTATGACCTGGGAAGGCTACAACTATGAGGATGCAGTTTTATTAAGTGAACGGCTGGTGCAGGATGATGTCTATACTTCCGTTCACATTGAAGAATATGAGGCAGAAGCTCGTGATACTAAGCTGGGACCTGAAGAAATTACCAGAGATGTTCCCGGTGTAGGTGACGAAGCCCTAAAGGATTTGGATGAAAGAGGAATCATCCGGATCGGTGCAGAGGTTCGTGCGGGAGATATTCTGGTCGGTAAGGTGACGCCTAAGGGAGAAACCGAGCTGACAGCAGAGGAAAGACTGCTTCGTGCAATTTTTGGTGAAAAGGCCAGAGAAGTAAGAGATACTTCTCTTAAGGTGCCTCATGGTGAATATGGAATTATTGTGGATGCTAAGGTGTTTACCAGAGAGAATGGTGATGAACTGTCTCCCGGAGTAAACCAGGCGGTATGTATTTATATTGCACAGAAGCGCAAGATTTCCGTAGGCGATAAGATGGCCGGCCGTCATGGAAATAAGGGTGTGGTTTCCCGGGTACTTCCTGTAGAGGATATGCCTTATCTGCCTAATGGGCGTCCTTTGGATATTGTATTGAATCCGTTGGGTGTGCCTTCCCGTATGAACATCGGACAGGTTTTGGAAATTCATCTGTCTCTGGCAGCCAAGGCTCTCGGATTTAACGTAGCAACACCGGTATTTGACGGGGCTAACGAAAAAGATATTATGGACACTCTGGATTTGGCAAATGACTATGTCAATACGGAATGGGAAGAATTTGAAGCAAAATATAAGGAGCAGCTATTGCCGGAGGTAATGCAGTATCTGTATGAGAATAGAGAGCACAGAGCAGTATGGAAGGGCGTACCCATCAGCAGAGATGGTAAGGTAAGACTTCGTGACGGACGTACGGGCGAATATTTTGACAGTCCTGTCACCATTGGTCATATGCACTATCTGAAGCTGCACCATCTGGTAGATGATAAGATTCATGCCCGTTCTACCGGTCCTTACTCTTTGGTTACCCAGCAGCCCCTGGGCGGTAAAGCACAGTTTGGCGGACAGCGTTTTGGAGAGATGGAGGTATGGGCTCTGGAGGCCTATGGTGCCTCCTATACCCTGCAGGAAATTTTGACCGTAAAATCGGATGATGTGGTAGGGCGTGTGAAGACTTATGAAGCCATCATTAAAGGAGACAATATTCCGGAACCGGGTATTCCGGAATCCTTCAAGGTGCTGTTAAAGGAACTGCAATCCTTGGGATTGGATGTTAAAGTGCTTCGGGAAGATCAGACGGAAGTGGAAATCATGGAAACCGTTGATTATACGGACTCAGAGTTCCGCTATGAACTGGAAGGTGATTCCAAGAACTACAACTATGAAGGTGAAGCCTTCAGCCAGCATGGCTATCAGACTCAGGAGTTTGATGAGAGTAATGGAGAACTGGTCAGTGCAGAAGATGAAGATTCCTTCGATGAGGTTTCTTTTGATGAAGATGAAGTAATGTTTGAGGATTCCCTGATGGATTAAGCTTCATGGAATTTCTGCATGGAAGCAGAGAGCAAGACATCTGATAAATAAGTGGAAGGAGTACATGGTTGAAAACCATTAAGGAGAGTGTTCAACCACCAGGTTTTAGGCTGCGCTAAAACTTGAGCTATTGGCTGCTCCCAAGAAAAAGTCGCAGTATGGAGGCTAAAATGTCAGAAACAAAACAGGAAGTATATCAACCAATGACATTTGATGCGATAAAGATTGGTTTAGCATCACCCAAAAAGGTTAGGGAGTGGTCACGTGGAGAAGTGACCAAGCCGGAAACCATTAATTACCGTACCCTGAAGCCGGAAAAAGACGGTTTGTTCTGTGAAAGAATTTTTGGTCCCAGTAAGGATTGGGAATGTCATTGTGGTAAATATAAGAAAATCCGCTATAAAGGTGTAGTCTGTGATCGCTGTGGTGTAGAAGTGACTAAGGCCAATGTGCGTAGAGAACGAATGGGGCATATTGAACTGGCAGCTCCGGTTTCTCATATATGGTATTTTAAAGGGATTCCCAGCCGTATGGGTCTGATTCTGGACTTGTCTCCCAGAGTCCTGGAGAAGGTTTTGTATTTCGCTTCTTATATCGTTTTGGATAGGGGAGAAACGGATCTGGAATACAAACAGATTCTCTCGGAAAAAGAATACACCGACGCCAGAGAAACCTGGGGCAATCGGTTTCGCGTAGGCATGGGTGCTGAGTCCATCAAGGAGCTTTTACAGGCCATTGATCTGGAGGCAGAGGCTGCTGAATTAAAGGCAGGTCTAAGAGAATCCACAGGGCAAAAAAGAGCAAAAATCATTAAGCGCTTGGAAGTGGTGGAGGCCTTTAGAGGCTCAGGCAATAAGCCGGAGTGGATGGTTATGGATGTGGTACCCGTCATTCCCCCGGATCTGCGCCCCATGGTTCAGTTAGACGGAGGACGCTTTGCCACCTCTGATCTGAATGACTTATACAGAAGAATTATTAATAGAAATAATCGATTAAAAAGACTGCTGGAACTGGGTGCCCCTGACATTATTGTTCGTAATGAAAAGAGGATGCTGCAGGAGGCAGTGGATGCTTTAATTGACAACGGAAGGCGGGGACGTCCTGTAACCGGACCGGGTAATCGTGCCCTGAAATCTTTGTCTGATATGTTGAAGGGTAAGGGCGGACGTTTCCGTCAGAACCTGTTAGGAAAGCGTGTAGACTACTCCGGACGTTCCGTTATTGTGGTAGGCCCTGAACTGAAGATTTACCAGTGTGGCTTGCCTAAGGAAATGGCCATTGAGTTGTTTAAACCTTTTGTGATGAAGGAATTGGTTTCCAGAGGAATCAGCCAGAATATTAAAAATGCCAAGAAGCTGGTGGAAAGACTGGATACCAGTGTGTGGGATGTTCTGGAGGAGGTTATTCGTGAGCATCCGGTAATGCTGAATCGTGCTCCTACTCTGCATAGACTGGGTATTCAGGCTTTTGAACCCATTCTGGTAGAAGGTAAGGCGATTAAGCTGCATCCTTTGGTATGTACAGCCTTTAATGCGGATTTTGATGGTGACCAGATGGCTGTACACCTTCCATTGACTGCAGAGGCACAGGCAGAGTGCCGCTTCTTATTACTGTCCCCCAACAATCTGCTGAAGCCTTCTGATGGAGGTCCGGTGGCAGTACCCTCTCAGGATATGGTTTTGGGTATTTATTATCTGACCCAGGAAAGACCGGGAGCCGAAGGGGAAGGAAAAGCCTTTAAGAACGTTAATGAGGCGATTTTAGCTTATGAGAATAAGATTATTACGCTCCATTCCAGAATTAAGGTTCGGGTGAGCAAAGTTTTGGCTGATGGAAGTGTGATTTCGGATATCGTTGAGTCTACTCTGGGAAGATTTATTTTTAATGAAATCCTTCCTCAGGATTTGGGCTTTGTGGATAGAAGCGCTCCAGGTAACGAGCTTAAGCTGGAAGTGGATTTCCATGTAGGAAAAAAAGGGCTGAAACAGATTTTAGAGAGGGTAATCAATACCCATGGTGCTTCCAAAACCGCAGAGGTACTGGACGATATTAAGGCCACAGGCTATAAATATTCTACCAAGGCAGCCATGACCGTTTCCATTTCCGATATGACTGTACCGGAAAAGAAACCGGAAATGCTGGCAGAGGCACAGGCTACTGTAGACCGTATTTTCCAGAATTTCAGACGAGGTCTGATTACAGAGGAAGAACGCTACAGAGCAGTGGTAGAAACCTGGAATGATACGGATAAGAAGCTTACCGATGTGCTTTTGGCGGGACTGGATAAATATAACAATATCTTTATGATGGCAGACTCCGGAGCCCGTGGTTCCAATCAGCAGATTAAACAGCTGGCAGGTATGCGTGGTCTGATGGCGGATACTACAGGCAGAACCATTGAATTGCCCATTAAGTCCAATTTCCGCGAGGGTCTGGACGTATTGGAATATTTTATGTCTGCCCATGGCGCCCGTAAGGGTCTGTCGGATACGGCGCTTCGTACTGCTGACTCCGGTTACCTTACCCGTCGAATGGTAGACGTATCACAGGAATTAATTATTCGTGAAATTGACTGCTGTGAAGGCAGGGATGAGATTTACGGCATGAAGGTAAAGGCCTTTATGGAGGGCAAAGAGGTAATCGAAAGCCTGGAGGATCGTCTTACCGGCAGATTTAGCTGTGAAGATATCAGTGATAAAGAGGGAAATATCTTAGTAAAGAAAAACCATATGATTACCCCCAGTCGTGCGAAAAGAATTATTGCCGAAGGGGTTGATGACCAGGGCCAGCCTATTGAGGAAGTAAAAATCCGAACCATTCTGACCTGCCGTTCCCATGTAGGTATCTGTGCTAAATGCTATGGTGCCAACATGGCTACCGGTGAAGCGGTACAGGTAGGTGAGGCTGTAGGGATTATTGCCGCACAGTCCATCGGTGAGCCCGGTACTCAGCTGACCATGCGTACCTTCCATACCGGTGGTGTGGCCGGCGATGATATTACCCAGGGTCTTCCTCGTGTAGAGGAGCTTTTTGAGGCAAGAAAGCCTAAGGGTCTTGCAATTATTGCAGAATTCGGCGGTGTGGCTACGATTAAGGATACCAAGAAGAAGCGTGAGGTAGTGATTACCAATAACGAAACGGGAGAAAGCAAAACCTATCTGATTCCTTATGGTTCTCGCATTAAGATTTTGGACGGAGCCCTTTTGGAGGCCGGTGATGAACTGACTGAGGGTAGCGTAAATCCTCATGATTTGCTGAAGATAAAAGGAATTCGTGCGGTACAGGATTATATGCTGAGAGAGGTACAGCGTGTATACCGTCTCCAGGGTGTAGACATTGCCGATAAGCATATTGAAGTGATTGTGCGTCAGATGCTGAAAAAGGTCCGCATTGAGAATAACGGAGATGCAGATTTCCTGCCCGGTACTCTGGTGGATACTTTGGAGTATGAGGAAGAAAATGAACGCCTGCTTGCAGAAGGAAAGGAGCCGGCTGATGGAAGACAGGTAATGCTGGGAATCACCAAGGCAGCACTTGCCACCAATTCCTTCCTGTCAGCAGCGTCCTTCCAGGAAACCACCAAGGTTCTTACAGAAGCAGCGATTAAAGGAAAGGTTGACCCTTTGATTGGCCTTAAGGAAAATGTTATTCTGGGTAAATTGATTCCTGCCGGAAGTGGGATGAAGCGCTATCGGGATGTTACGCTGAATACCGATGCACTGATTGAACAGAGGGCTCTTGAGGCTGCCAAAAGAGCAGAAGAAATGATTGAACTGCAGGAGGAAGGTAATGAACCTGTTATTGCGGCTGCAGAAGGTGATGAAGCCGGTCTTGAGACGGTGGAGGGATATAACGAAGAAACCGAACAGGATTTAGCAGAAGAAATTACTGAAGCAACAGAGGAAAACACCGATTCTTTAATAGAAGAATAATAAAAAACAGTTGACAAATGCGTTTGTATGCCTTTATACTATTTAGAGTGCGTGCAAACGCATTTTTTTAACAAGTGATTTATTTTTACTATTCAGGAGGTGAAACAGAATGCCAACATTTAACCAGTTAGTAAGAAAAGGACGTCAGACA